>NZ_JBFHGD010000268.1:0-3806 GCF_041583255.1 Trichloromonas sp.
GCGAAAACTCGCTTCGCTCAAACATCCGCCCGCCTTTTTCCCGAAATGCCCACGCCGCTCCGGCGGCGTCACACGGGTGGGAGGTCAACTGATTTACTTCTGACGGGCAAAAACTGAATTGCAGGATGAACGATGACTGAAATCACTTTAGGAGTCCTCTTTTTCACCGGCATCGTCCTGATCCTGGTGGTGCTGATCCTGCTCGCCAGGAATTGGCTGATCCCGGCTGGCAAGGTGTCCATCGCCATCAACGAGGACGCCGACAAGAGCCTTTCGGTCAACCCCGGCGGCAAGCTCCTCGGCGTGCTGGGCGACCACGACATCTTCATCCCCTCGGCCTGCGGCGGCGGCGGAACCTGCGGCCAGTGCCGGGTCAAGGTGCTCGAAGGCGGCGGCGACATCCTGCCGACCGAAACCGCCCACATCACCAAGCGCCAGGCCAAAGAGGGGTACCGCCTCTCCTGCCAGCTCGGCGTCAAGCAGGACCTGGCCCTTGAGCTGCCGGCCGAGATCTTTTCCATCCGCAAATGGGAATGCAGCGTACGCTCCAACGACAGCCGCGCCACCTTCATCAAGGAGCTGGTGCTGGAATTGCCCGAAGGGGAGGATCTCGATTTCCGCGCCGGCGGCTACATCCAGATCGAAGCGCCGCCCCACGTGGTCGAATACCGGACCATGGAGATCGCCGAACGGTTCCGGGACGAATGGGACAAGTATGACCTCTGGCAGTACCGATCCGAAGTCAAAGAAGCGGTCATGCGCGCCTATTCGATGGCCAACTACCCCGACGAGAAGGGAGTCATCATGCTTAACGTGCGGGTCTGCCCGCCCCCGCCGGCGGTCCCCGACGCCCCGCCCGGGCAGATGTCCTCCTACATTTTCAACCTCAAGCCGGGAGACCGGGTCACCGTCTCGGGGCCCTACGGCGAGTTTTTCGCCAAGAAGACCGACGCCGAGATGATCTTCGTCGGCGGCGGCGCCGGCATGGCGCCGATGCGCTCGCACATCTTCGACCAGCTCAAGCGGCTCCGTTCACAGCGCAAAATCTCCTTCTGGTACGGCGCCCGCAGCCGGCGCGAAGCCTTTTACGTGGAGGAGTTCGACGCCCTGGCGAAAGAGTTCCCCAACTTCAGCTGGCACCTGGTGCTGTCGAACCCGGCCCCGGAAGACCAGTGGACCGGTGCCACCGGCTTCGTCCACCAGTACCTGCACGACCAGTACCTGGGCGACCATCCGACACCGGAAGACTGCGAATATTACCTGTGCGGCCCGCCGATGATGGTCAAGGCGCTGACGGACATGCTGTACAACCTGGGAGTGGAGCAGGACAACATTATGTTTGACGACTTCGGCATCTGAGCCGACGGAGAGAGGATCATGCGTTTCGAACAGACCCGGACCATTCTGCATCACCTGGCCCCGGAATACCACCGCACGGTCAGCCGCTACTTCCAGGCGCTGGCCGACGGCGAAATCGAGCCGCGGGCCCGGCTGATGCTCGACTACCTGATCGACCACGAAGAGCACCGGGCACTTGCCCTGGGGGAATTCTGCCGCGAGGCGTCGCCCCACGTGCTCGACCACTGGTTCAAAGGGCTGGAGAGCAATTTCCCCGAAGCCCGCGAGGACCTGCTCGACGAGGCGGCCAAAAGTGATCTCGATCAGCTGGTGAAAGCGGCGGTGGGCTATAAACGCACCCTGATCGACTATTTCGCCGACCTGATCGAACACTGCACCAACGCCGAAACCCTCAATCTCTTCCGTTCCCTCAAGGACCAGGAAGAAAAAGCCATGAAGCGGATGATCCGCCACGCCCAGGGTCTGGCCGACCTGTAATGCTGCGTTCGGTCGGCCGCCGGCACAGGCAAATCCGACACTTGAAACATATCGAAGAGACCGAACAATGAAGAGTTACCTGGCCACCCTCGTCCTGTTCCTGCTGGCCTTTGCCGGCCTGGCCACCGGCCTCATCCTCAGGCGCAAGGGGCTGCGCGGCGGCTGCGGCTCCAGTGCTGCAACCGACTGTACTTGCCGCGGCAAAACCGCTGCAACCAAGGGCGCCGAGACCGGCGCTCAAGGGCACATCAGGCAGGGCGACAACCGAGAAAACGGGGACAGCCCGTAGCGCTGTCCCCGAATAGACATGACAAGCTTAAACCATGTTCGTTTCTGGGCAATCCCCTTTATGCTCAGGAAGTTACCCGGGCCACTCCCTCCTTATCCCCAATCGAGAATCACCTTGCCCGACTCCCCCGAGCGCATCACCTCGAAGCCCTTTTCGAAATCGTCGATGGCAAAGCGGTGGGTGATAAGCGGCGACAGGTCGAGGCCGGCCTGCACCAGGCTGGACATCTTGTACCAGGTCTCGAACATCTCCCGGCCGTAGATGCCCTTGAGGGTGAGTCCCTTGAAGATGACCTGGTTCCAGTCGACCGCCATCTCTTCGGGGGGGATGCCGAGCAGGGCGATCTTGCCGCCATGGTTGATGGTCTCGAACATCTGCCGGAAGGCTTCAGGCGCGCCGGACATCTCCAGGCCGACATCGAACCCCTCGGTCATGCCGAGCTGCGCCATTACTTTGGCCAGCGATTCCTTGTCGACGCGGACCGTGCGGGTGGCGCCGAGCCGTCCGGCCAGTTCAAGGCGGTAGGGATTGATGTCGGTCGCCACCACGTGGCGGGCGCCGGCGTGGCGGGCCACCGCCGCCGCCATGATGCCGATCGGCCCGGCGCCGGTGATCAGCACGTCCTCCCCCACCAGGTCGAAGGAGAGCGCCGTGTGCACGGCGTTACCCAGTGGGTCGAAAATCGCGGCCATGTCGTCGGAGATGGCCGCGGGGAGCTTGAAGGCGTTGACCGCCGGCAGCACCAGGTACTCGGCGAAAGCGCCGGCGCGGCTGACGCCGACGCTGACGGAATTGCGGCAGAGGTGACGGCGGCCGGCCCGGCAGTTGCGGCAGTGGCCGCAGGTGACGTGCCCTTCGCCGGAGACCCGGTCGCCCAGCGCGAAGCCGCTGACTTCCTGGCCGATACCGGCAACCTCGCCGACGTACTCGTGGCCGATCGTCATCGGCACCGGGATGGTGGCCTGCGCCCAGGCGTCCCAGTTGTAGATATGCACATCGGTGCCGCAGATCGAGGTCTTGCGGATTTTGATCAGCAGGTCGTTGTGGCCGACCTCGGGGATCGGAGCCTGGTGCAGCCAGAGGCCCGGTTCGCGCTTGAGCTTGGCCAGCGCCTTCATGGTTTTTCCGCTCATCCGATCACCCCCAGTTCGCGACCGACCCGGGTAAAAGCGTCGACGGCGGCATCGAGCTGCTCGCTGCTGTGGGCGGCGGACATCTGGGTGCGGATGCGGGCCTGCCCCATCGGGACCACGGGATAAGAGAAGCCGACCACGTAAACCCCTTCGTCGAGCAGCCGCTCAGCCATCGTAGTACTCAGGGCGGCGTCACCGATCAGCACCGGGATGATCGGATGGTCGGCGCCGGCCAACCGGAAGCCCGCCGCGACCATACGCTCGCGGAAATAGCAGCTGTTCCCCAGCAGCCGGGCCCGCAGCTCGTCGCCGCTCTCGAGCAGCTGCAGCACCCGCAGCGAGGCGTAAACCACCGCCGGGGCCAGCGCGTTGGAAAAAAGATAGGGACGGGAGCGCTGACGCAGCCAGTCGACCAGCTCCTTGCGTCCGGCGGTGTAACCGCCGCTGGCACCGCCCAGGGCCTTGCCGAGGGTGCCGGTGATGATGTCGACGCGTCCGAGTACGTCGCGGTACTCGTGCGTGCCGCGGCCGCGCGCACCGAGGAAGCC
>NZ_JBFHGD010000269.1:0-3800 GCF_041583255.1 Trichloromonas sp.
CGGTTGATGAAGTCGGGGGTCTTCACGTAGCGGGGATAGATCGCATCCGGAACGGTGATCGTCTGGATGAGCCCCCGCCCCCCGGGAGTCAGATGCCGCTCAAAGACGTTAAAAAAACTAACCAGGTGGCGATGACCGACCGCCTCGATCATTTCGATGGAGACGACCCGGTCGAATTCGTCGTTCAGATCCCGGTAGTCTTTCTGCAGCAGGGTGATTCTGTCTTCAAGCCCCGCCTCGCGGAGGCGTTGTCCGGCCAGCTCGAACTGTTGCCGTGAAATGGTGGTCGTAGTCACTTTGCAGCCGTAGCGCCGGGCAGCATGGATGGCAAAGCCGCCCCAGCCGGTGCCGATTTCCAGAAGGCTCATGCCCGGCGACAGGTTGAGTTTTTTGCAGATGCCGTCGAATTTGGCGACAGAAGCCCCTTCCATGGTGCTGTCCGGATGCGCGAACACGCCGCAGGAGTAGGCCAGAGTGGGATCGAGAAAGAGCCGGTAGAAATCGTTTCCCAAATCGTAGTGGGCGGCGATGTTGCGGCGGCTGCCTTTGCGACTGTTGTTGTTGCGCCGATGGAGCAGGCGCTGCAGTGGTGCGGTACATTGGGCAAGGCCGCCTTCGAGGTGAGCCTGGGCCTGTTGATTGCGGACCATGATGCGCATCAGCGCCGGCAGGTCATCGCAATCCCAGGATCCGTTCAGATAAGCCTCGGCCGCCCCGATGGAGCCCCCAAGCACCGTCCGGCGATAGAAGTCGTTTGAATGGATCCGAAGGCAGGCAGAAAGATCGGATTGTTGGTCTCCGAACTGCAGCGGGACTCCCGATTCCTGCAAGGTGAGGTGGCCTTGGCGGATCTCGGCCAGACTCTTGAGCAATAGGCCACGGGCAATCCGGTCCACAAGGGTCGAAAATCGACCGGAGATTTCAGCGGCCATCGGTACGGCCTGCTCATCGCTGCTCATGGGTGATAACTTCCTTTCGTTACCGTCGGTCGGTCGGGATGGGGACAAAAGGGGATCCCTTTCAGCTTGATCCGTAACGCCTGCCAGTAAATCGCGGCACTGACCTTGGCGGTCATGCTGGGCCAGCGGAGCAGAGCCAGCGCAAGATTTCTGCCCGTCAGCGGACGGCGCGCCTGTTCGAGGCCGGCCTCGAACACCATGGCGCCGTTTCGTTCGTTCGCCATATGGACCGCCAGGTTTTCTCCCGGGGCAGTGAAGCGCCAGGTGTAGCGGATATCCATCGGCATGAACGGCGAGACGTGGAATTCCTTGTCCAGCTGGAATCGGTGCCATTCCCCTGGCGCGGGGCCTCGGCGGGTATCCAGCGCCCGAACATATTCCTCCCCCCAGGGGGTGTTGTGGACCTCGGCGACCAGCGCTTGCAGGGACCTCCCGTCGTCGTCAAAACAGTAATAGAGGCTGATGGGGTTGAAGCAGTACCCCAGATAGCGCAGGTGGGTCAGCAGGCGGATCGGCCCCGTCGGCCTAAACCCCAATTGCTCCTCGACGACCTCGCGGAGCGCCGGGGCCAGGGGGCCCGGCCGACGCAAATGGTCCGCCCGGCGGAAGCTGGCCCAGTTGCCGGTCTCTACCGACCAGAACAGCCGCCTGTCGAAGACCGAATCGAGTTCCTCCAAATCGAGATAAAGCATGAAGATCCGGTAGCGGAATTCGTTGATCGCCGGTGTGGTGCGACGGTGGCGGAGCTCTCCCTGGTAGAGGGCGCTGTTCAGGGTCAACTGTCCGGGCGTCGTTATTTGCTCGGAACGTATTTCAGGGCCGGCCCCGGAATGGTCATGTCTCATCATAGCGTTTTCCCGAAATGACGGCAGATTTCCAGGGCGCTGTTGAGGCCGTCTTCGTGGAAACCGTAGCCCCACCAGGCCCCGCAGTACCAGGTGCGGTTGCTGCCGCTGATCTCATCGTTGCGCTTCTGCGCGGCGAAGGCCGCCGGCGAGTAGACCGGGTGGTGGTAGACCAGTCGTTGCTGAATCTGTTCCGGCGCAATGGTCTCGGGGTCGTTCAGGGTCACGCAGACGTCGACCGGGGCCTGCAGTGACTGCAACGTGTTCATCCAATAGGTCAGGGACACTTCTCCCCTCTCCCGTCGGGGGATGCAGCAGTTCCAGCTGGCGCGCGCTTTTTGGAGCGATGGCAGCAGGCGGCTGTCCGTGTGGAGCACGGTGTTGTTTTTCTGGTACGGGATGGCGCCGAGCAGTTCGCGCTCCCGCTCGGAGGGATCTTCGAGCATGGCCAGGGCCTGGTCGCTGTGACAGGCCAGGATGACCTGGTCGAAATCTTCGGCGGGGCCGCCTTGCCCCTGGAGTTCGACCCTGTCGGCATGCCGCCGTACCCGGGCAATCGGGGAAGCCAGCCGCACCCGGTCCTTAAAGGGGCGGGCCAGGGTGGCCACGTAGTTTCGGGAACCGCCCCGGACCACCCGCCACTGCGGTTGATCGACGACGTTGAGAATCCCGTGATTGGTGAAGAAGCGCACGAAGGCCGCGGCCGGAAACTGCAGAAACCGGGTCGGGTCGGCCGACCAGATGGCGCTGCCCATCGGCACCAGAAAGTCGTCAATAAAGCGCTCGGAGTAGCCCTGTGCCGCCAGGTAGGTCCCCAAGGTCAGCTCCAGGTCGTCACTGGCGTAGAGTTCCCGTGATTGCCGGTTGAAGCGGAAGATCTCCCACAGCATCCGCCAGAACGGGAAGCTCAACAGATTGCGGCGCTGGGCGAAGAGCGTGTCCAGGTTGGTGGCGCAGTATTCCAGTCCGGTTCGCTGATTGGACACGGAAAAACTCATGACGCTCGGCTGGGAGGCGACCCCGAGTCGGTCAAGCAGCCGGATGAAGTTGGGATAGGTCCGCTCGTTGAAGACGATGAAGCCGGTGTCCACGGCCCAGCAGGAGTCGCCGAGGGTCACGTCCACCGTATTGGTGTGCCCCCCCAGGTAGTCGTTGGCCTCAAAAAGGGTCACTTCGTGTTCGTCGCTGAGCAGATGGGCGGCGGCCAGGCCGGAGATTCCCCCGCCGATCACGGCGATCCTCATGGTTTCTCCTCATTCTTGGGCGGCAACGGGAAAAAGGGGCTGGTCCGGCGGCGGTAGGCAGCGAAATCGGCCCGGCCCTGGTAACGCTCTTCCAGCATCGGGATGCCGGAAACCTTGAGAATCAGCAGGGTAATAGTCAAAGGTCCGATAACGCCCCATAGCCCATAGGGGACCGGGAGCGCCATCAGCCACAAGCCCCACCAGAGGGTGACTTCCCCGAAATAGTTGGGGTGGCGGCTGTAGCGCCAGAGCCCTTCGGTCATCAGCTTTCCGCGATTGCCCGGCGCGCGGGTGAAGCGCAGCAGCTGCCAGTCGCCCACGGCTTCGAACAGGAACCCGGTGAGCCAGAGCAGAAAGCCCAGGCCGTCTAGCCATCCAAGGGGAACCGGCGGCGAAGCATTGACCAGGATGACCGGCATGGCCACCAGCAGCAACAGCAGCCCCTGGAGCATGAAGATCTGGAGGAACGAACGGAGTACGAACCAGCGGCCCCAATCTTCGCGCCACTGTCGGTAGCGGGGATCCTCGGACTTGCCCCGGTTGCGGGTGTGGATGTGGAGCGCGAGCCGTATCCCCCAGGTCAGCACCAGCAGCGACACAAGCAGGGCGCGGGGCGAGTACTGTCCCCCCGCTACCAGCGACACCGCCGCCGCGAGAATGAAGCCGAGGCCCCAGGCCACATCGGCCACGTCGTTGCGCCCTTTGACCTGGGCGGCCACGAACCAGCCGGCCATGTACGTCAGCACGAAGGC
>NZ_JBFHGD010000270.1:0-3740 GCF_041583255.1 Trichloromonas sp.
GATCGGGCAGGCGCCGCTCGGCTCCCCCTCGAGGGTTTGCCCGCAAACCTGGCAGACGTAGTAGTCGACCTCGATATTTTTACCCAGGTTGTCGAGGGCGTTCTGGTAGAGACCGGCATGGACCTCTTCGACGGCATTGGCAAATTTGAAGTTGCGCAGCGCTGCCTGATGCCCTTCGGCCTCGGCCTCTTTGATCATCTGCGGGTACATGCTGGTGAACTCGTGGGTTTCACCGCCGATGGCCTCCTTGAGGTTCTCCGCGGTGGAACGGATGCCGCCCAAAGTCCGCAAATGGGCGTGGGCATGGACGGTTTCGGCATCTGCCGCGGCGCGAAACAGTTTGGCAACCTGCAGGTAGCCTTCCTGCTCGGCTTTTTTGGCAAACGCCAGATAGGTTCGATTGGCCTGTGACTCGCCGGCAAAGGCCTCCTGAAGATTCTTTTCGGTTTTACTGCCGCTCAATTCCGCCATTTGTACACTCCTTGTGAATTAGATTTTAACCACGTCATTTTATCTCACCGGGGCAGACTGTCAATCCTGCCGTCACCCCTTGCAAGCCGTATCGATATCCTCTGCCTTACCGACCAGCACCAGGATGTCGCTGTCCTTGATCACATGGGTTGATTTCGGGAGGGTATGAAAATCCCCGGTGAGCACATCCTTGATCCCGAGGATGGTGACATTGTACCTGCGACGCAGATCGATTTCCACCAGACTTTTGCCGACGAAACGCGCCGGAGGAGCCGCTTCGCTGATGGACAATTCGTCGCTCAAGGGGAGAAAGTCGAGGATATTGGGGCTGGTCAGCCCGCGCGCGACCTTGAGCGCCATGTCCTTTTCCGGGAAGATGACCTCGCTGGCGCCTACCTTTTCCAGGATGCGGCCATGGTCTTCCGACACCGCCTTGACCAGGATGCGCGGCACCTTCATTTCCTTGAGGTAGAGGGTGATCAGGGTCGACAGGTGAGAGCGGTCGCCGGTCGAGACCACCACCGCATCCATTTCCGCGACCCCCTGGCCAACCAGGAATTCCTTGCTCGCGGCATCACCAATGATCGTATAACTCGAATACTCCTGGATCCGCTTGACCTTCTCCCGGCTCAGGTCGATGGCGATGACCTCATGACCGCTTTCGTAGAGGGTCCGGGCCACATGATAACCAAAACTTCCCAGTCCGATAACACAAAAACGCTTCATGTTTGCCGCCTCCTGTTTCTCTTTCTCAACCGATCATCAGGCTTTCTTCGCCATATTGCACGGGGATTTTGCCGGATCTTTTAATGAAAGCAAAGGCGACCGTCAACAGTCCGACCCGGCCGACGAACATCAGGATGATCACGATAAGTTTCCCCAGCGGGACCAGCTTTGCCGTGGCTCCCACCGAAAGGCCGACGGTGGCGAAAGCTGAAATGGCTTCAAAGGTGTAATCCATAAAGCCGCTGCGGCTCTCCGCCAGGCCGACCCCCTGCAACTGCACCGCCAGCAGGGCAAAGGTGGCCAGCACCATGAACAGCATGGCCAGCATGACCAGGGCCAGGGTTTTGCTGGCCACCTCGTCTGAAATGGTCCGTCGAAAGAGGTTGGTATGGGCATTTCCTTGCAGGCGGCTGAGCATGATGGCAATAAATATCGCCAGGCTGGTGGTTTTTATGCCGCCGCCGCAGGATCCGGGTGAGGCGCCGACAAACATGAGAAACATGAGCAGAAAGAGGGTCGGCACCTCGAACAGTGACAGGTCGATGGTATTGAAGCCGGCGGTTCGACTGGTAACCGACTGGAACAGCGAGGCCCAGATGAGTTCACCCGCCGACGCGTTGCGTAGCGATGCGCTGCTTTCCAGAATCCCGATAACCAGGGCCCCTGCCAAAATCAGGATGGCGCTGGTCAGCAGCACCATTTTTGAGTGCAGCGACAGTCGCCGCCGTCGCTGCTGCCGGTTGTGAAGCAGATCTTTCAGTTCCCGCAGAACCAGAAAGCCGATGCCGCCCAGAACGATCAGCAGCATGATGGTCAGATTGACCAGCGGATCGTTGCGAAACCCGACCAGGTTGTCGGCAAAGAGGGAAAAACCGGCATTGCAGAAAGCCGAAACCGAATGAAAGACGGCACTGTACAAACCCGGCCCCCAGCCCATGCGCGGCACAAAGGAAAAGGAAAGCAGCAGGGCGCCGATCCCCTCGATGCATAGTGACATGAGGATTATTCCGCGGACCAGATTTCGCAATGAATCGACCGGGGTGTGCAGCAGGGTATCATGGATGATCCAGCGCCCGCGGGTACCGACTCCGATGCGCAGATAAAAGAAGAGATAGACGGAAAAGGTCGTGATGCCCAGGCCGCCGGTCTGAATCAGCAGCAGCACCACCAGCTGCCCGAACGTCGAAAGACGGGTGCCGGTATCGACCACCGCCAGTCCGGTCACGCACTGGGCCGAGGTTGCGGTAAAGAGGGCATCGATAAACTTCAGCGGTTCGCCGACAGCGGACACCGGCAGGCTCAGGGCGCAGGCCCCGAGAAAAATGGCGCCGACATAATAGATCATCAGGATCATGCCGGGTGAAAGCTGTCGCAGCCGCTGCGCTCTGTTTTTCATGGTCAACCTTGAGCCCCGCTTGAAGCAAACCGGAAAGCGTACTTTCTCCTGCCGCCGTTTCGCTTGCCTCACCATGGAAAAGAGTTTACCATGCGGGTATCACATTACCTGACAGCAGGAGACTTCGACATGAATGACTACAGGGTGGACAAGCTCGAAATTCCGGTCATGCTTTTTCTCGCCGACGGTGTCGTTCATGACGGCATCATGTTTCTCAGCCCCTTCAGCCCATCCCACAGCGGGTCTCAGCGCCTGGTTGACCTGTTTCGGGAAACGGACACCTTCTGCCCGTTCAAGACCAGGGATGGCCGCTTCTGCCTGGTCAACAAAAGCTCGGTAACCCACGCCCGCTACCCGGTTCAAAACGAAGAGGAAACCTACGGCGACCGGATCAAGGTCAGGCTGACCTTCTACGGCGGCGAACTCCTCGAGGGGACCATCATCATCGCCATGCCGCCCGGCAAGGGGCGCCTGCAGGACTACATCAACTCCACACCCGGCTTTTTCTGCCTGCTCACCGAAGAATCCCACTATATCGTCAACGGCGACCTGATTCGGGAGATCTCCCCCGGTTAAGCAGCCGGCAGACCACTTCCCTGCAATCACTGACGGGCCGGCTTGCCGGCCCGTTTTTTTTTACAGGTCGAGATATGACCGCAGGTAGCGGCCGGTGTGGGAGTGGGAGTTGCGGGCGACCGCCTCCGGCGTGCCGAAGGCGACGATCTCCCCCCCCCGGCGCCCCCCTTCGGGCCCGAGGTCGATGATGTGATCGGCGGTCTTGATCACGTCGAGGTTGTGCTCGATGATCACCACCGTATTGCCGGTTTCAACCAGCCGCTGCAGCACGTCGAGCAGCTTCTGGATGTCGGCGAAGTGCAGGCCGGTGGTCGGTTCGTCGAGGATATAGATGGTCCGCCCGGTAGCCCGCTTGCCGAGCTCCTTGGCCAGCTTGACCCGCTGGGCCTCGCCGCCGGAGAGGGTGGTGGCGCTCTGGCCGAGCTTGATGTAGCCGAGACCGACGTCGCGCAGGGTCTCCAGCTTGTTCTTGATCCGCGGGATGTTCTCGAGAAACTTCGCCCCCTGGTTGACCGTCATGTCGAGCACCTCGGCGATACTCTTCCCCTTGTACTTCACCTCCAGCGTTTCC
>NZ_JBFHGD010000271.1:0-3729 GCF_041583255.1 Trichloromonas sp.
CGACATCGAGCTGGCCTCTTTTCCCACTGGCGGCGAGGGGCGGCTGGGCCGCTGCGAGGGGAGCCGAGGTATGGTCTTCGAGGGAGCCTACAAGTCGCTCGAGATCGTTGATTGCCAGGATGTTCGGATAAATAACGTGGCCGCCGAGTCGGTCAGGCTGGTCCGTTCCAGTGCGATTATCGACAAGGGCCTGATTACCGGTAACGACGTCGGCCTGCGGATCGAAGGTTCCACGGTGACGGCCAACGGCTTGCGCATCGAGGCGCCGGTGGCGCTGACGGCTTCGAATTCGCGGCTCGATCTGGCCGGGGTGCGGCTCAACGGGAGCCGGGCCGCGGTGACCACCGACAGCCAGGTGACCCTGCTCTTCTCCGTCAGCCGGATCCAAAGTCCGCACGGCAGCGGTACCATCCACGGGCTGCGCGAACTGGTGGCCGGCGAAGCTCTCTAAGCCTACAGGAGGATCGATGAACGACCGGGATACAACACTGCAGCAGCTCAAAGAGCGGATGGCGGATTTCGTACGGGAGCGGGATTGGGAGCAGTATCACACGCCGAAAAACCTCAGCATGTCCATCGCCATCGAAGCGGCTGAGCTGATGGAGCATTTTCAGTGGCTGACCGTCGAGGCGTCGAAAAGACTTCCAGTCGAAGCCCTGGCCGACATTGGCGAGGAGCTGGCGGATATCGTCATCTATTCCCTGTCGCTGGCCAACACGCTCCAACTTGACCTGGCCGAAACCGTGTCGAGGAAAATGGACAAGAATATCCGCAAGTACCCGAGTGAGAAAGTTCGCGGCAAGGCGCATAAATATACCTGGTATCAGGAGAACGAATGAAGGTTCCCGCAGGCAAGCGAGGCAAGCCGGCCAAGAAATACAGTCAGGCGGCCCGCCTGCACGATGTCATCCGCATTCTGCGCGCCCGCTTCGGTGCCACCGTTGACGAGTTGGCGGAGGAGTGCCAGGTTACCCGCCGCACGGTTTATCGGGACCTGAAGGCGCTGGAGGAAGCCGGTTACCCCTTGACCAGCGAACTGCAGCCTGACGGCAGGGTGCTGCACAGCTTCATGCCGGAATTCAAGGAGTTTCTGCCGGTTACTTTTTCGCTGCATGAATTGATGACCCTGTATTTCTGCCGCGGGCAGTTGGCGTTTCTGCAGGGGACCCCCTTTCAGGACGATCTCGAGGCGATCTTCGCCCGCATCCGATCCAACCTGTCGCCGCGCAATGTGGCGCACCTGGAGCGTCTCGCCCAGGCTGCGGCGCCCCGCTTTCAGGGGCTGCGCGATTACCAAAGCCAGCGGGCGGTGCTGGAAACGCTTCGCGAAACCCTGCTGCGCCAGTTTCGCTGCCGCGTTCGCTATGCTCCGGCCCGGCGTGCTGCCGAGGAATACCTGTTCGATCCCTACACGCTGCTCTTTTTCAAGGATTCCCTTTACCTGGCGGGCTGGGCTCACAACCGCAATGACTACCGGTTGTTTCTGGTGGATCGTATCCGTAGCGTTGAACTTCTTGATCAGCGTTTCGAGGTGCCGGACGATTTTTCGGCGGCCGACCTGACCGGCTCGGCATTCGGCCTGATCAACGAGGAGCCGATGCGGATCAGGGTCCACTTCTCCGCCGAAGTGGCTTACCTGATCCGTGAGCGAACCTGGCACCCCTCCCAGCAGATATCCGAAGAACCGGACGGAGCGCTGGTGCTCTCCTTTGAAGCCGGCGGCGAAAAGGAAATCCTTTCCTGGCTCTATTCCTATATTCCCCATGTCGAAGTTCTTGCTCCGGCCTCCCTTCGCGCGGCCTTTCGCGCTGCGCTGCAGCAGGTTCTCTTTTTTCATTAGGGGGCGTAAACCCTTGTGGGGGTTGAGACATTCACCCGTCCCTGTGGTGTTTTTAACTCTTGACCCTGACTCTTCTCTATGATAATTTCCACAGATTAAATTATGTAATTAGATGGGTTGAATTGTGGCATAGGCGGGTGACTGAAATATTCATGACTATCTATTTTTTGCCCCTGCCTTCTGAAGCCAAACGTCAACATTTCGTAATCCTTTTGGGGCGTGAAAAAGAATTGCAGTAACAGACTTTTTTTGTCCTTTGTTCTCAGGCAAAGCGTGAAGAAGGTGATGTTGTTTTCGCAAATTCTGCATTCCGTGCATTTGGGACGTTGTCTGTTTATATGAAGTTTTTCTCCCGTTCATTCCTGGCTCTCCAACTCAGGTTGCCTCCCTTGGGCTTCCGCCGGCCCATGCTTTCCCGTGCCATCCCTGATAAAAACAATTCCGGCTTCCCTGTGCTTACCCGTCATGATGCCCCGGCTTTTCGTGTCGGCATTGAAGCGAAGGGGGGCGGCAGATGAGCGTGCTTCTGGAAGCCGTCCGCATCCAGAGGAGGGTGGTCTGGGCGCTGATGCTGCGCGAAACCAAGACCCTCTTTGGCAAGCATAAGCTCGGCTATCTGTGGGCGCTGATCAACGCCTCCTTTACGCTTGGCATTTTCTGGGTTATCCGTGAGCTGGCCGGGGCGCCTGCGCCGCACGGCTTGTCTATGCCGGTGTTTCTGCTCGGTGGTTTTATCCCCTGGTATCTTTTTAATGAAACTATCACGGGAGCCATGAACAGTGTTGGCGGCAACCGTGCCCTGCTGGCCTATCCCCAGGTATTTCCCATTGATATCATTGTGGCACGGGCTTTGTTGCACGGGGCCATGTATATGTGTGTTTTGGTCTTTCTGCTCACTGTCGCCTGGCTCTGCGGTTATGTGATCGTGCTGCATGATCCGGCGGCCATGTTGATGGCCCTGACCCTCGCCCTGCTGCTCGGTTTTGGCGTCGGGGCCTTGTGCTCCTCCTTCAATCTCATGTGGCCGACCACGCGCCTTATTGTGCCGATGCTTTTACGGATTCTCTTTTTCACCTCGGGGCTCTTTTTTTCGGTGGAAATGGCACCTGCGTATGCCCGCGACATCCTTTTTTACAATCCCCTGTCGCATCTGATCGAACTGCTGCGCAACGGCATGTCGGCAGGGTATGAAAGCCGTTTTGTCTTTATGCCCTATGTGTTCGGGGTGGTTCTTTTTGTTTTGCCTCTGGGCCTGCTGCTTGAACGCTATTCCCGCCAGTTTTTGAATGAGGATTCATGATCGAACTGCGAAGCCTCTGCAAGCGCTATCGCACCACCAAAGGTGTCAAGACGGTGCTTGACGATATCAGCCTGGTCTTTCCGCCGGGGCGCAACATGGGGATTCTCGGCCGCAACGGCGCCGGCAAATCGACCCTGCTGCGGATGATCAGCGGGGCCGAGCTGCCGACCTCCGGCGAGGTGATCCGCACCTCCAGCGTCTCCTGGCTCATCGGCTTTTCCGGCGGCTTCCACGGCAGCCTCACTGGTCGGGAAAACCTGCGCTTCATCTGTCGCATCTACAATGCCGACATTCCGCGGGTAACCGCCTTTGTCGAAGAGTTTTCCGAACTCGGCGACTACATGGAGATGCCGGTCAATACCTACTCTTCCGGTATGAAGGCCAAGCTCGCTTTCGGACTGAGCATGGCCATCGACTTTGATTACTATCGCATCGATGAAGTGACCGCGGTAGGGGATGCTGTCTTCAAGAAAAAGAGCAAAGCCGAGTTTGATCGACGCAAGGACCGTTCCACTCTACTGGTCGTGTCTCATAGCGTTTCCACCATCCGCGAACACTGTGATGCCGCGGCCGTTCTTGACCGGGGCCG
>NZ_JBFHGD010000272.1:0-3708 GCF_041583255.1 Trichloromonas sp.
CCTACAGCAGGCGTCTGGGCATCGTCGAGCCGGTCTTCGGCAACATCCGCGAAACCTTGGGTCTCAGACGCTTCTCCTTGCGAGGCAGGGACAAGGTCAACGGCCAATGGAAGCTGATGACAATGCTGCACAACATTTTCAAGATTCACCGTTACGGTTGGGCGGCATAGAGGAAGATGAAGCCAGTTAACGGCCCAGAATGCGACCATGAAGCGCCAAAAGCAGCAGGAATGATGAACATGTGGCTATGGACATTTGCTGGGTGGGCTTTTCACAGAAGATTTAAAAATTCGAGATCAGGGGTGAGTTGGACCCTGTGAAGATGGTTTTTCTACAGACTCGTTAGATGGCGTCCATAACCAGTAGGCGGAGTTTGCGGTCAAAGATGTAAAGACTCAGAATTGCATCGAAGGAAGTGCCCGGCAAAAACAAGTGATTGCGAGTCAGGGCTTCTTCTGCAGGGCGTTCGAATGGAAGCCAGTACGCACTCAGTCGGTAATAACCGATATGGGCGAGGTAATGCTTAAGTCGGTCGGGATTGTCGCAGGTCAGGCCACGGTCTTGGAGGCGTTGGGCCTGGTCTTCAATGGAAAGGGGCACCTTAACATACCGCATGGTTGCCCCCAGAAAAAATTAACCTCCCGGTTTGAGCGTCACGGCAGCAAGCTGCCGGATAGGCTTGGGAGGTGTTGTTGCTACAACTAATACCCGCAATGCGGTCAGAACGCAAGTAAAAATATGCTCCGCATACAGCATTCATCATGAGCTAACCCTCGCGATTTTCGTCAGAATTCGATCTTCAACCAGTCTCAAATCGGCGGCATCCTTTGCACCGAGGACGGGGAACTGCTGCCGCGGTGAGAACAGCTTCATATTCTAGCTTGGTTTTGTCGCGGCAAAAAGAAAGAAAGTCAATCCGGTTGTATTTGGCCCGAATTGGCGCTAAATTGGCGCAAATTTCACCAACCGTGCGGAGAGCCCCCGTGAAGAACGTCTATATCGTCACCCCCAGCTATCTGATCAAGAAAAAACGCGATTTTTCCGCTGGCATCAAGCAGCTCAAGCAGTTAGGGTATCACGTCATCAATCCGGAATTCCCGAAGGTGCTCCCCTCGCCGCAGGAGAAGGCCGAGCAGCTCCACCGGGCCTTTGCCGATCCCGACGTCGACATGATCCTGGCCTTGCGCGGGGGGTACAGCGCGATGAAATCCCTGCCGTTCATCGACTTCGACCTGATCAAACAACACCCCAAAATCCTCGCCGGCTTCAGCGACCTCTCCGCCCTGCTCAACCCGATCTTCGAGCGCACCGGACTGGTGACCCTGCATGCCCCCATGGTGATCAACCTGGATGCGCCGACGCCCTTCACCCTGAAGTCGCTGGGCAACGCCGTAGACGGCTATCCGGAGAAGAACCTGCTCAAAGGCGCCCCTTGCAAGGTCTACCGTCCCGGCTCGGCCAGCGGGATTCTGAAAGGGGGCAACCTGATTACCCTGACCGCGCTGATCGATACCGACTGGGAAATCGACACGAAGGGCGCGATCCTGTTTCTGGAAGATGTCGACGAGAAGCTGCACCAGGTGGATCGTTACCTGACCCAGTGGATTCTGGCCGGCAAGTTCAAGGGGATCAAAGGGCTCATTCTCGGCGATTTCCGCGGCATCAGAAGCAAGCAGGTCTATGACATCCTGGCCTCGCAAATGGAGCTGGACTTCCCGGTGGTGCATTGCCCCTACATCGGCCATGTGGCGAACAAGATCACCCTTCCGGTCGGGGCCGAGGTGGAGCTGAATACGGAGCCCAAGCAGCTGCTGATCCGGAACATCGACTTCCCCGGGGGCCATCGGTGAACGTCCTCTGGCTGATCATGATTTGCGTCAGCATCGTCTTCGCCATCTTCACCGGCAACCTGGAGGCGTTCACCAAGTCGATCTTCGACGGCGCCAAATCGGCGGTGGAAGTCTCACTCTACCTGCTCGGCATCGTCTCGGTCTGGCTGGGGATCACCAAAATCCTGGAAGACTCCGGCCTGATCTACCGCATCGCGCACCTGTTCAAGCCGATCATCTGCCGCCTGTTCAAAAACATTCCCGGCGATCATCCCTCCATCACGGCGATCACCCTGAATGTGTTGGCCAACCTGTTCGGCCTCGGCAACGCGGCCACCCCGCTGGGGATCCAGGCCATGCAGGACCTCGATTCGCTCAATGAGGACAAAGGGTCCATCACCCCCGAGATGATGACCTTCATCGTCATCAACACCGCCAGCATCCAGCTGATCCCCTTCTCGGTGATCGGCATCCTGGCCAGTTTCGGACACAGCAATCCGGCCGCGGTCGTCTTTCCCGTGCTGATAGCCACCGCCATCTCGACCATGACGGCGCTGCTGATTCTGGCCGCGTTCAGGAAGATGTTCCGATGATCGAATCGATTGAATACCTCTCGCTGCTGATTATCCCGCTCTTCATCCTCTTCACGGTTCTCTACGGAACCGCGAAGAAGGTCCGGGTCTACGACTCCTTCGTCGCCGGGGCCAAGGAAGGGCCGGCGATTATCCTCAAAATCTTCCCCTACCTGTTGACCATCTTCGTGGCCATCAAGGGGTTCCAGGCCTCCGGCGCTTTCGACGTGCTGAGGGACGCCTTTTACCGCGTCTTCGGCTTTCTGAATATCCCGATCGAAGCCGTCTCCATGGCGATCATCAAGCCGCTCTCCGGCAGCGCCTCGACCGCACTCTTCACCGACATCGTCCAGACCACCGGCGCCGACTCCATGGCCACCCAGATGACGGCGGTGATCATGGGGAGCGCCGAAACCACTTTTTACGTGCTGGCCGTCTACCTGGGCGCCGTCGGCATCAAAAAAACCCGTTACCTGGTGCCGGTCTGCCTGCTGGCGGATTTTATCGGCATCGTGGTGGCCATTACCGTTGCGAGGTGGTTTTTCTAAATGTGCCGAGTTCTAGGAATCACCCATTTCGACTATACCAAGCATGAGAAAATTGTGGCCCGCTTCTGCGGCCTGGCGCGCAGCGGCATCGTCATGACCGGCGACCCGCCCGGCCACGAGGACGGCTGGGGGCTGGCCTTCTATCAACAAGGGCAGCTGGTCGTGCACAAGAGCGGCGGCAACATGCTGGATGAAGCCGATCAGGTCTTCGACCTCCTGCGCGCAGCGCGGACCTCGCCGGCGATGATCCTGCACCTGCGCAAATCCGCCTGGGCGAACACCTCCAGCACCCGCCACGCCCACCCGTTCTTCCTCGGCAACACCGTCTTTTTTCATAACGGCGTGGTCTACGATTACCAGAACCTGCTCCCCGCCATGGACCGGCCGGAGCTGCCCGACGACGCCCGCGACACCGAGGTGCTCTTCTACCACGTCCTGAGCCAAAAGGCGCCGGATCTCGGTCGGGCGTTTCTCGATTCGGCGGCGATCATCCAGCAGAACCACAAATTTTCGGCCCTGAACTGCCTGTTCAGCGATGGCAAGACATTCTACGCCTACCGTGATTATGCCAAAGAAGCGGACTACTACTCACTCTACAGGGCGACCTCTGAGAACTCCTGCCTGATTTCTTCCGAGCCCCTCGATGACAGTCTCCACTGGGAGATGATGGCCCAGGAAGAATTCCTGGCGATGAACGTCACCGGGTCATAAAGCTGCCAGCCCCTGCCCTACAACCTCACTATGCACAGCTCGCCATCA
>NZ_JBFHGD010000273.1:0-3708 GCF_041583255.1 Trichloromonas sp.
CAGCACCATCTCCCGGGCCGGCAGCAGCTCCAGCCGTTCGAGCTCGCGATCGTCGGAACGCTGGCTGGCCGCGTCGAAGGGGCGCAGCTTTTCGAGGGTATCGCCGAAGAATTCAAGCCGCACCGGCCGGGCCAAAGAGGGCGGAAAGATGTCGATGATGTCGCCGCGCACCGAAAAGGTACCGCGGTCCTCCACCAACGGCACGGCGTTGTAACCGAGCCGCTGCAGCAAGTCGGTGAGCTGCTCGCGGGGGTAGTCGTCGCCGAACTCCAGCACCTCGCAGAGCCCGGCCAGCACCTCGCGGGGAATCACCCGCTGCAGCAGCGCCCGCGCGGTCGTTACCACCGCCTTCGCCCGCCCCTGATGCAGGGCGGCCAGCGCCGCCAGGCGGGCGGCCTCGACCTCGGGATGGGGGCTCAGCGGCTCATAGGGGCGGATTTCCCAATGCGGAAAGACCAGGACTTCTTCAGGGCGACCGTGGTAGAAGGCGAGGGCGGCGGCAAACCGTTCAGCCTGCCGGCTGTCGGCGGCCACCACCAGGAAAGGTTCCGGCACCGCCGCCAGTTCCGACGCCAGCAGGCAGGCGCCGCTGGAACCGACCAGTCCGAGCACCTCGGTGCGGGTCTGGCCGGCAGCGAGCCCTTCGACCACCGAACGGATGGTGGCGTGGGCGATTTCCGGCTGTTGGGTCGATGGGTCCATTGGGGCGGTGAACATCCCTACGAAAACGGGGCGTGCTGAACACGCCCCGCGGTAAACTCAAAAATGGCCGCGCGCGGTCAGTCCCGGGGGACAGCCAGCATGCGGTCGAGGGTGATTTTGGCCCGTTCGCGGATATCGGGCGCCACGGTGATCTGCGGACTCATGGTCTGCAGGCAGCGCAGCACATCCTCCAGCGAAGTCAGCTTCATGTTGGGACAGATCAGGCGGGGCGAGGGGAGGATGAACTCCTTGCCGGGATTTTCCTTGCGCAGCCGGTAGAGGATCCCCGCCTCGGTGCCGACGATGAATTTTTTCGCCTGGCTTCTAAGGGCGTAGTCGTACATGCCGCTGGTGGAACAGATATGGTGGGCCAGCTCGAGAATCTCGGGAGGACACTCCGGATGCGCCATGAACAGGGCACCTGGATGCTCAGCCAGGGCCCGCTTGACCTCGGCGACCTGCAGCCGGTCATGGGTCGGGCAGAAGCCCTCCCAGAGATGGCACTTCTTGTCGGTGTGAGCGGCGATGTAGTGGCCGAGGTTGCGGTCGGGGACCAGGATCACCTCGTCGGCGTCGAGGGAGTTGACCACCTTCACCGCGTTGGCGCTGGTGCAGCAGATATCGCTCTCGGCCTTGACCGCGGCGGTGGAATTGACATAGGTCACCACCGGCCGACCGGGGAGACGGGCTTTCATCTCCCGCAGCCCCTCGGGGGTCACCATGTCGGCCATCGGGCAGCCGGCATCGGCGCGGGGCAGCAGCACGATCTTCTCCGGCGAGAGAATCGCGGCACTTTCGGCCATGAAGTGCACGCCGCAGAAAACAATCACCTGCTTGTCGGTACGGGCCGCCTCCATCGACAACCCGAGGGAGTCTCCGGTAATGTCGGCGATTGCCTGGATTTCATCGCGCTGGTAGTTGTGCGCCAGCAGCAGGGCGTTGCGTTCCTTGGCCAGGCGACGGATTTCCTGGATTATTTCTTCCTGTGTCATTACCCACCTTCCACGCCGCTTCCGCGGCAGCTTTTTAGTCGCCGTATACTAGTTCAAAAGCCCTGATATGTCAAACCCTTATCGCCCCCCTTTGGCCTTGACAGGGGGGGGGAGAAGGGATATTCTCTGCACATTTCGAGAATTCCGTCCATTTATTCCTGCGAGGTAGCACCCTATGTTCGGTATCGGCATGCCCGAACTCCTTCTCATCCTGGCCATCGCCCTGATCGTGATCGGCCCGAAAAAACTCCCCGACCTGGCCAAGGCCCTCGGCCGCGGACTGTCCGAATTCAAGCGGGCCACCGACGATTTGAAGAATACGCTGAATGAAGAAACCCGCACCAGCGAAACCCGTGACCGGCTGATCAACGAGGGGAAGATCAAGGCTCCGGGAAGCGAGACGCCTTCCAATCCCTACGTCGACGGAACCTCCGGGGCTAACGGATCGCCGGTAGCGGAACAGGACGCATCCAGTGCGGACCAACCGCCGAAAGATTCGACCCATGGCGGATGATCAGCTTCCTTTTACCAGTCACCTCGAAGAGCTGCGCAAACGGCTGATGATCGCCGGCGGCGCCTGGCTGGTCGCCTTTCTCGGCTGCTACAGCTTTGCCGAAAAGCTCTTCCAGTACGTCGCCGAACCGGTGCGGGCGGCCCTGCCCGAGGGGAGCTCGCTGGTCTTCATCAACGCCACCGAACCCTTTTTCACCTATCTCAAGGTGGCGGCGGTCGCCGGCCTGCTGCTGGCCCTGCCGGTCATCCTCTGGCAACTCTGGGCCTTTATCGCCCCGGGACTCTACGGCCACGAGAAACGCTTTGCCGTTCCCTTCGTGCTGGTCAGCTGCCTCTGCTTCGCCGCCGGCACCTACTTCGGCTTCACCTACGTCTTCCCCACGATTTTCACCTTTCTGATCTCCTTCGGCACCGGCACCGGCGAAATCAGCGCCATGCTGTCGATGGGGGGCTACCTGACCCTGTCGACCCGCCTGCTGCTCGCCTTTGGGCTGGTTTTCGAATTGCCGGTGGTGATTTTCTTTCTCGCCCGCATGGGCGTCGTTGACCACAAGTGGCTGCGCAAGAACCGCAAGTTCGCCATCCTGGTCGCTTTCGTCGTTGGCGCCATCCTGACCCCGCCGGACGTCTTTTCCCAGACCGCCATCGCCGGCCCCTTCATCATCCTTTATGAGGTTGGCATCATCGTCGCCCGACTGTTCGGCAAAAAGAAGCCGGAACCGGATGAGGAGCCGCAGGAATCGGCGAAAACCGAAGGCTGACCTGCCGAAAGTCCGGCCGAGAAAAACCCAGAAACAGCCGCGGGGCACGGCGGCGGCTGAAAACTCCGGCACAACCGGCAAGGCCCACCCGACGTTCGGGGTGGGCCTTTTTCATCTCTGCTTTTCGCGGCATCAGAAGCTGTTTTCGACGACCACTGCACTCAGGGGCAATTGTCCGGGCTTGGGCCAGGAGTCCTTGGTTTTCTTCCCGACGGCTACCATCGGACCCATCACATGATCGGCAGGGAGCTTGATGAGTTCGCCGACCTTTTCAATGTCGAAACCGATCATCGGGCAGGAATCGTACCCCATCGCCTTGGCCGCCAGCATGATCGTCTGCATGGCCAGGCCGATCGACCGCTGAGCCTCGTCGCGCTGCAGCCAGTCGCGTCCTTCATGAAACGGCCCCATCCAGTTGACCAGGAGCTCGGCAACCTCTTTGGGCGCATTCTGCCAGTAACGTCCGGGCTCCTTGGCCCAGGCCTTGACGTCTGCCGTCATGATGATGAGCAGGGAGGCATCGGTCATCTGGGCCTGGTCGTTGCCGAATTCGGTACGAATCCGCCTGCGCAGGGCCGGATCGCGAACGATGACAAACCGCCAGTGCTGGGCGTTGAAACTGGTGGGCGCCTGTATCGCGGCATCCAGAAGCCTGGCCTCTTCTTCTTTGGTGAGACGGTGATTGGGATCAAAATGCTTGATCGCCCGACGCTGGTAGATGGCATCAAAGGTGTCCATAA
>NZ_JBFHGD010000274.1:0-3706 GCF_041583255.1 Trichloromonas sp.
GAGCGCACCGTCTTTCAGATCCTCCCCGAGGTGCAGCAGAAGCTGCACGCCATCCCCGGCATCCAGCTCTTTCCGGTGACCCCGCCGGCGCTCCCCGGCGGCGGCCAGTTCCCGGTCGAATTTGTCATCGCCTCCACCGCCGAGCCGGAGCAGATTCTCGACTTCGCCCGCCAGATCCAGTTCAAGGCCATGGGCAGCGGGATGTTCGCCTTTCCGCCGATCATCGATGTGAAAATCGACCAGCCGCAGAGCGAGTTCGTCATCGACCGCGACAAGGTGGCCGACCTCGGCCTCAGCCTGGAGCAGGTCGGCCTGGATATCGGCTCGATGGTCGGCGGCAATTTCGTCAACCGCTTCGACATCGCCGGCCGCAGCTACAAGGTCATCCCCCAGATCCAGCGGGTCGACCGCCTCAACCCCGAGCAGCTGCAGCACATCTACATCAGCGGCCGCGACGGCGGGCTGATCCCCCTCTCTACCGTCGCCAGTCTGCGCAACACCACCGTGCCGCGCTCGCTCAACCGCTTTCAGCAGCTCAACGCCGTCAAGCTCAGCGGCGTGGCGGTGCGCCCCCTCGACGAGGCGCTGCGCTATCTCGAAGGGGAGGCGGCGAAGATCCTCCCGCAGGGCTACGTGCTCGACTACACCGGCGAGTCGCGCCAGCTGCGCACCGAGGGCAACCGCTTTGTCCCCGCCTTCGCCCTCGCCGTGGTGCTGATTTTCCTGGTGCTGGCGGCGCAGTTCAACAGCTTCCGCGACCCCTTCGTCATTCTGGCCGGCTCGGTGCCGCTGGCGATGTTCGGCGCGCTGATCTTCACTTTTCTGAAAATGCCCGATCCGAACATCCCCTTCTGGACCCACGGCTGGACCACCACCCTCAACATCTACTCGCAGGTCGGCCTGGTCACCCTGGTCGGGCTGGTCTCGAAGAACGGGATCCTGATCGTCGAGTTCGCCAACAAGCTGCAGGAACAGGGACAGGACAAGCTGGAAGCCGTGCGCGGGGCGACCCTGACCCGGCTGCGGCCGGTCATGATGACCACCGCCGCCACCATCGCCGGCCACTTCCCGCTGGTGCTGGTCACCGGCGCCGGCGCCGCGGCGCGAAACTCCATCGGCCTGGTGCTGGTCGGCGGCATGGCCGTCGGCACCCTCTTCACCCTGTTCGTCATCCCCTCGATCTACATGCTGGTCGCCCGCGACCATTCCCGCGCCCGGGCCGGCGAAAAGCCCCCTCATACGGCCTGAGCAACTCCCGACGCACAAACAAACAAGGCCCGGAATGACGCTCCGGGCCCTATTTATGCAGGATTTCGGGATCCGCCGGACCAGCACAATGGTTTCAAACCAGAGCGCTCAGGGGGCGGGCAGTCGTGAGGCAAAGAGGATGAAACCACCATTTCAAGTCGCAAGCGCCCGGATCATCATGTCCAAGCGACAAGGCCGTTGTTCTCTTCGGTGTTTTAATCAATCCTGCTTCGGCTGGCTGGGGCTTACTCAATCCGGGATCATGGAAGCCTGAGGTGGGAACCTCGCTTAGCGGCCTGACTTTCCCCATATAGGCCTATGATATCAATGATTTATCTTGGCCAAACTCCACGGCTCCCGGCACTGGATTCACAGGATCTCTTATTGATGTCAGATTTCGTTGCCCGCGATCAGTTATCAGCCCGGTTCAGGCTGGCCGGAATGAAGCCTTCGTTTGACAGCGCGAGGATAATGCCACGAATCAGGTAGTTATTACTGAAAGCGATAGTGTATTGTCGTGCCCCTTCCTTGATCGGCTGCAACATCTTCCGCTCCACTAACTTCTTGATCTGATAGGTTCGCTGGGCGGGTGACAGATCGGACATCGCCGTCGCCAGGTCGGCGGCCTTGGCCACGCCTTTTATTGCCGCAATCTGCAACATCCGCTCTTCCTGCGCCGTGATGAGCTCTCTTTCCTTCGCATAAGCCAGCGCAGGGGCAAGAATCCTGTCGCGCAAATATTCGAAATCGGTCAGTCGATCCACCTTGCGCAATTCGTCCAGGATGCCTTGCAGCACATAAATGCACCACGCTTCCAGCCCTTCAGGGGTGCCGGTATCGGCGCGGGCCAGCATGGTGTAATAATGGTCACGATCATTGCAAAAAACCGATGTCGGATTGAGGACTCTGCCGCCAGCCTTGACATTAAAGCCGTACTTGATCATCAGGGCGTAGGTCAGCAGCCTGACCACACGACCATTGCCGTTACTGAACGGGTGTATCCAGCCAAAACGATGGTGCGCCAGCGACACCTTGATCAGAGCGTACTTCGGCGGATCGTTCTGATTGATGAACGCCACCAATTCCTGCATGTAGTGCGGCACCTGGATAGCCTCGGGGGGCAAGTGATCGGACTGCGCTATCTTCACCGGCTTCTGCCGATAAGCGCCCGGCGTGGCATCCCCTTCCCGTACCAGTCCCTTGACCGTGATGGCGTGCAAGTCGCGAATAAAGTGTTCCGTCAGCCCGTTATCAGGCTGTATGCTCTCCTCGACATAGGCCATGGCAGCTTCGATGTTTTCCATTTCGCGAAGCTGGTCGGAAGGGGCCTGTCGGACGCCCTCCAGCTTACTCTCGACGTAGTCGGCCAAGGTGGTGTGGTTACCTTCGATGCGGGCAGAACCGAGACTTTCAAGCATATGAAAGATATGCTTGAGCTGAAAAAAGACCGGGCTCGGGGTCGTACCGCGCAGTTGCAGCCGGCGCAGATGTTCCAGCTCGGTCAAAACATCTACCAGCGGTGAATCGAAGGACGGGTTGAGCAGTGACAGATCACGGTGAACAAATACGGGCATGACGATTTCTTTCTGCATTACGGTGTCTAAACATCTCGAATCAAACAACATGAATACAATAAAATCAATATATTATTTATCATCTTTAAAAATATTATCTCTAGCTCCAGCTAAAATCATGTCGACTTTCCTGGTTCGGCAAAGTCAACAAAGCGCCGGTCAAACAGTATCTTTCCGGCACTTTTCACCAGTCGCGGGTAACCCGGCAGTAAAAGTTGATGCATTCGCAAAAAGTCTTGCGATGGCTAAGCAAAAATTTCGACCGACAAGGCCTGGTGTTTTTTTTGGGGTCGAAGGCCTACATCAGTTAGGTCGAGGTCCTGAAAAAACACCGTAACGCCGTAGGCGGACTTTTTGCGACGCCAGCAAAGTTGAACAGGGTTGGAACCCACTTCCCATCAAAGATTAAGCGGCAAGGCCAGCATCTGACGCCGATAGGTGCCGAAAAGAATTTCAGCCGGTCTGGCCTGGGTCATGTAACTCTCCGCGCAATGTTTGTCAATCGGCATTGAAAAATGACCCCTGATCAGCATCTAACATTGACTCATCAAAAAGCAATATAACTAATTATTTCAAAACTTTGGCCGAGAATTTGGTGGGTTATCGTTCGGCGCTGGTTAGGGGTTGAGATGGGTCAAAATCACATGCCTGTTAACAACTGGTGCCTACGGGGGGATATGTTCAGCGTAAAAATGGATTTTTTTGACGCAGAGCACGCTCTGCAAGGAAGGATCTGCGAGGAGGGTTGATCGGCGACTACCGATGCCTGTCCATAAGGAAAGGCAGCCAGTGTACCAAAAATGTACCACGGAAAAGAAAAGGGGTTGCCTGAATACAGGCAACCCCTTGAACTTTCTGGTGCCCAGAGACGGAATCGAACCGCC
>NZ_JBFHGD010000275.1:0-3700 GCF_041583255.1 Trichloromonas sp.
CGCCGTACCCGGTTTGATCACCGATCTGGTGCTCTCGATGGATGATCGTTACCTGTACTTTGCCAACTGGCTGCACGGAGACATCCGTCAATACGACGTCAGCGATCCGGCGCAGCCCCGCGCCCGGGGCTTCGTCGCAACCAGCGACTTGATTCTGAAAATGATTATCCGGGGGAAGCGGGCCTACCTGGCGGTAAAAGAAGAAGGGGTGGCGATCGTCGACCTGGGCGACCCGGACCACCCCCGGTTACTCGGCACGGCAAGACTGCCGTGGCCGGAACAGGCCTTCGCCAGCTACCAGGACATCTCCCTGAATGGCGAGGTGCTCTACGTTGCCAACGGCCGGGCCGGCCTGCACGTCTTCGATGTCGGCGATCCGCTGAAACCGCGGCGGGTTTCGGCCATCAACACGCCGGGCGGCTGGGTCACTCACCTCGACAACGACGGCAGGCAGCTGTTAACCCAGAGTTTCAGCACCAATCTGCAACGGTACGACATCAGCGAAGCGGCATTTCCGCAACTGACCGGAACCCTGGATCGCTTTTCCACTGTGAGGGACATCGCCATCCAGGAGCACACCTTTCAGCTAGAACTCGCCCAGGGAACCGGCATCGTCCGGGCCCTGCCCCTGGCCGCCGAAGAGATCAAGCTGCGCGGCGGCACCCGGGCCGACCTGCACTTCGCCGCCCCGGCTTTTGCCGGTGATTATCTGCTCTACGCGTTTGATCAGCGGGGCCGCCAGCAGCTGCCCGGGGTCATCCGCGTCGAGGCGGCTCAGAAGTAGTATTCCATGCCGGCCCAAACCTGGCGCCCCATCTCGTAGGTTTCATCCAAGGCCCCGGCCTTAACCTTCTGGTTAAAGACGTTGTAGACTTCCAGGCTGAGCTGGATCCCTTGCTTGCGGTAGAGATCGCGGCGCCAGTCGAGCACCCAGTCGAAGAGCCACGACTCGGGCTGCTTGAACTTGGCGTAAACCGGCACGGCTTCGCCATTCGGTCCGAGAGCGTCGGCACCGGTATCTTCAAGCGAGCAGTAGCCGCTGCGGTAGCGGGTGCGATTGGTAAAGGTAAAGCCGTGGGGGAGCGTCGCGCTGTAAACCAGGTTGCCGACGTAGGCACGATTGTAGTCATCCCGGGGCAGATCGATGCGGTTGATCAGGTCGCCGTGATAATAAACCTGCTCCATCAATTCTTCCTCTTCGAGGCCGACCCGGTAATTCTCATTGCTGGTTTCGGTCCGCTGCCAGGTCGCGTTCAGCGCGAGGTAGTGCTTTTTCCAGCTGCGCTCCCACTCGATGCCGACCTCCTCGTGTTCACTGCGGCCGTTATTGTTCAGCGTGGTAAACGTTCTGCCTTGGGCATCCCTGTCACTCGTCTGCGATGCAAATTCGTCCTTGCCGCGCCGTTCGATGTAATTGACTTTCAAGCGCCCGCCCAGCAGGGCCTGATCGACCCCGAAGGTGAGCTCGTCCGAATAGGGGGTTTTGAGCTCGGAATAACGGGTGAAAGCCCTGTTCTGGCTCACCAGGGCCCAGGGACCGAGGAAATCGGTGCCGGCAATTTTTGACCGCCGTTCAGTGTAATAGGGCTTTTTGGCTTCCGACAGCTTGTAGGTAAGAAGAGACTGCCCGTGGTAACGGTTGACGCCGGCGATCAAGAGGGTGTCCCCGTCCCCCAGCAGGTCGTACGTGGCGGCCAGCCGCAGGTCGCGGTCGGTGTTCTGCATGAAATTGTCACGGGCGACCCGCAGCCCGGGGCGCAGGGTGAGGCGCTGAAACTGCAGACGGTCTTCAATGAAGAGATGGTGCCGATCAATGGTTTCATCGACCGAATCGGGCTCGTACACACTTCTGAACCACAGGTACTGCTGGCCGTCCACACAGTCAAGCAAGTTGTCGCCGCAGTTCACGCTGGCGTCATTTCGCGCGAGTGAATAAATATGGGTCTGATCCTCACGTTCATAGGTCCCGGTAAGGCGCTCAAAGCCGTAGCCCAGCTTGATCTCATGGGAAACCGGGCCGGTCCGTACCGGTTCGAAAGTAAAAATCAGCTCAATATTCTCACCTGCCTGGCTGCTCTGAACGTCGCCGTAGCCCCCCTCCTTGCTATATTTGTCGGTTCCCCAATCCTTATCCCACTCGCCAGGCCAGCCCGAGGGCGCAACGTTCCAGTTATAAAAATGCTGAGGGGCCTGGCGGGTATTTTCGCTTTTGCGCAGAGCGCCCTTGACTGTCAATTCACCAAGATCGAAAAAATGGTTAAGATCCCCCGCCAGCCGATACCCCCCCCGATCGATGGTATACCAACTGTTGCGGATTTCACTGCCGCGATCCTCGCTGCGAAAGCGCTTTTCTGAAAAAGGGGTTTCAATATAGGTCACCGTCGCCGTGGTGCGATCCGAGATGTCGTACACATATTTGAGAAAATAGGTCTCCATATCCCGGGACTGGTTCCGGGTTCGATCGAAATGACGCAAGGGGATTTGTGAATAAAGCCGTCGATATGACGCCAGCAGCCCCACGCGCTCGGTCAGGGGCAGGTTAAGCAGGACATCACCGTCATATTTTCTGAACCGGGGCTGCCGTTCGCTGCTGTTGGAGTTTTCGAAATCCTCTTCCTGGTCATGATCCAGGTGAAAGCGGGTCCAGCTGTCGCGAGTCGTGCGAAGAGCCACGGCGCCGCCAAATTCGGCAGCAGGTTTTTTGGTTTTCACGTCAACCACGCCGCCGGTAAAGCCGCCATATTCGGCCGAGATATTACTGCGGTACACGGTAATCTCATCGACCAGCCGATTGTGGAGAAACATCTCCTGGGGATGGCCCGGAACATTCTGGATCGACTCGGGATCGCTGGCGGCCGGGTCAAGCAGGCTGTTGTTGCCGATGCCGTCAACCACGTAATTGTTTTCATAAAATCGTCCGCCGGAAATCGACAGATGGGGAGGCGTAATCTCCCCCCCCTGCAGCGAGGTGTTGGCCATGTCGCTGGCCTGCACCGAGGGGAGCGTCGTGAGCAGTTCGTTGATGCTGCCGTTGCCCTGCGGCAGGGCCTTGATCTGCGCTTCGGAAAGGGTGCTCTTGCCGGTCTCCCGCTCCTCGGCCGCACCGACCACGGTCACCGGTTCGAGAACGGCCAGGTCCGCTCCCGAATGCCTCAGGGCAGAATCCTCAGCGAATGCCGAACCGAACATAAATAAAGCGAAACCCAGGTTCAAACCGAACAAACGGCAGCAGCGTGAGCGAAAAATCATAATCAATTCAATTCCTCCCATGTAAACAACAATGTACTTTTTCAAATCTACTAAAAGTACAATGAATTTGATAAAGAATCAGCACATAAACGATTGAGTCATGCTAACAATCCACCGTGTTCCTGTTTTCAGACCCGCAGCTTGACCAACCGGATTGATTTCGTTTATAAATGCAAGAGTCCGTTAAACTTCGTTATTTGATTCATTTGCCCATCGGGGATTGCACGCATGAGGCCGAAGACCCTCGCGGTCGGAATTGTCATCTCTCTGGTGGTTCACGCCGCAATTCTGCTGCTCCCTCGTTTTTCGAGCGATAACGGCAGGGCCGAAGCCGGTCATATCGAAGTCGGAGTCGTCTACCTGACGGAACCAGTCTCCTTGTCGCCCCGACCGCTCCAACCGGTCATGCAGGCTGGGGCAGCAACGTCCGCCCCCTCGTCCCCTCCCAGCC
>NZ_JBFHGD010000276.1:0-3691 GCF_041583255.1 Trichloromonas sp.
AGCTGCGGCGGGTGGCCGAGGAAGTGGTCGACCGCCTGCAGGCGGTAAAAAACACTTCGGTGACCACCGTCATCGGCGGCCGCCCGCGGCAGGTACGGGTCGAGCTCGATCCGGGTGCCCTGGCCGCCCGCAACCTCGATATCCTCGAAGTGCGCCGGGCCCTGGCCGGGGCCAACCTGGAGCTGCCGGCCGGCAGCTTCCAGCAGGGCAACGAAGAGCTGCTGGTGCGCGGCGGCGGCTTCTTCCGTTCCTCCGCCGAGGTGGCTGACCTGGTGATCGGCGTGCAGAACAGCAGCCCGGTCTACCTGCGGGACGTGGCGACGGTCGTCGACGACATGGCCGAAGCCGACAGCTACACCCGTTTCCGTTATGGCCCGGCCGGCCATGCTGCTGCGGTCGCCGGGGGCGAGTACCAGGCGGTGCACATTGCGGTGGCGAAGAAGAAGGGGACCAATGCCGTCGTCGTGGCCGAGCAGGTGATCGAAGCGGTCCGGCAGATGCAGGGGACCATCGTCCCCGACGACATCCAGGTACAGGTCACCCGCAACTACGGCGAGACCGCCGATCACAAGGTCAACGAACTGATCACCCACCTGGTGATCGCCGTCGTCACCGTCCTCGCCCTGGTCTTTTTCGCCCTCGGCTGGCGCGAGGCGCTGATCGTCGCGGTCTCGATTCCGATCATCTATTCGCTGACCCTGCTGGTCAACTACGGGTTCGGCTATACCATCAACCGGGTCACCCTGTTCGCCCTGGTGCTGTCCCTGGGCCTGCTGGTCGACGATCCGATCGTCGATGTCGAGAACATCTACCGCCACTTCAAAATGAAAAAGGAGCCCCCCCGCGACGCGGTCCTCTCCGCCATCGACGAGGTGCGGCCGCCGGTGATCCTGGCGACCTTGGCGGTCATCCTCTCTTTTCTGCCGATGCTTTTTATCACTGGCATGATGGGGCCGTACATGCGGCCGATGGCGATCAACCTGCCGCTGACCATGGTCATGTCGCTGCTGGTCGCCTTCACCGTCACCCCGTGGATGAGCTACCACGTTCTCAAGAAGGAGTACGGCAAGGAGGAAAAGGAGTTCATTCTCGAAGAGACCCGCACCTATAAAGTTTACCGGCGCCTGCTGCTGCCGTTTCTGCAGTCGCGGACCAAGGCCTGGTCACTGGTGCTGCTGGTCGTGCTGCTGCTGCTCGGCTCGATGGCGATGCCGGTTCTCAACCTGGTGCCGATGAAGATGCTCCCCTTCGACAACAAGAACGAGTTCCAGCTGGTGGTCGATCTGCCGGAAGGGACCTCCCTCGAGCAGACCGACGCCGCGGTGCGGGCCTTGGAGGACTACCTGGCCACGGTCAACGAGGTGACCGATTTTCAGGCCTACGTGGGGACGGCCAGCGCCATGGATTTCAACGGCATGGTGCGCCATTACTACATGCGCCAGGGGCCCAACGTCGCCGACATCCGCGTCAACCTGGCGCACAAGGGCGAACGGCAGCAGCAGAGCCACGCCATCACCCTGCGGCTGCGCGACGACCTGTCCCGGATCGCCGAGCGTTACGGCGCCAACCTCAAGGTGGTCGAGCTGCCGCCGGGGCCGCCGGTGATTGCGACCCTGGCCGCCGAAGTCTACGCCGAACCGGGCGTTTCCTACGCCGAGCAGGTGGCGGCCGCCGGTCTGGTGCGTGAGCGTATGGCCATTGAAGACAAGGTGCGGGATGTCGACGATACGGTGGAGTACGCCCAGCGCCGCTTCGTCTTCGTCCCCGACCGGGAGAAGGCGGCGCTCTCCGGCATCAGCAGCGCCCAGATCGCCCGGACCCTGGCGGTGGCGCTAGGCGGCGACGCGGTCGGGACCGTGCATGTCGACTCCGATCGCCACCCGCTGCAGATCCTGCTGCGGCTGCCGGCGGCCGAACGCTCGTCGCTGGCCGGTCTCGAAGGGCTGCAGGTCAAGGGGGAAGGCGGCTCGCTGGTGCGGCTTTCGGAGTTGGGCCGCTTCGAGGCGGAGACCCTGGAGCCGACCATCTTTCACAAGAACCTGCAGCGGGTCGTCTACGTCTTCGGCGAGATGGCCGGCAAGAGCCCGGTCAACGCCATCCTCAACCTCTCCTCCCACTTCAGGCAAAACCCGCTCCCCGCAGGGACCAGCGTGGTCTGGAGCGGCGAAGGGGAGTGGAACATCACCCTCGATGTCTTTCGCGATCTCGGCATCGCCTTCGGTGCGGCGCTGGTGCTGATCTATCTCCTACTGCTGATCGAGACCGGCTCCTACGGTATGCCGATGATCATCATGGGGGCGATCCCGCTGACCATGATCGGCATCATGCCTGGTTTCTGGCTGCTCAACCTGATTGCGAACCGCACCGTCGGCGGCTACGACACTCCGGTCTTTTTCACCGCCACGGCAATGATCGGCATGATCGCCCTGGCCGGCATCGTGGTGCGCAACTCGATCATTCTGATCGATTTCATCCAGCATGCCAGCAAGCGCGGCCTGCCGTTGCAGGACGCTTTGGTCGAAAGCGGCGCGGTGCGGTTGCGGCCGATCCTGCTGACCGCCGGGGCGGCCCTGCTCGGCAACTGGATCATCACCCTCGACCCGATCTTTTCGGGCTTGGCCTGGTCGATCATCTTCGGGGTGTTCGCTTCCACCGGTTTTACCCTGATCGTCATTCCCGTCGTGTACTGGCTCATTTACGGCAGGCAAGCCGCGAAATAGACAAGGAGGAATTCATCATGACCGTCAACCGTTTACTGCGTATGATCGCCGGTTTCTTCATCCTGCTCAGCGTGGTCCTGGCCCATCTGCATTCGCCGTATTGGCTCTTTTTCACAGCCTTTGTCGGGCTCAACCTGTTTCAGAGCGCTTTCACCGACTGGTGCCCGATGATGACCATCCTGCGCAAGCTGGGGGTCAAGGAATAGTCGGTTGTGAAACGTTCATTGTTCTGGGCCACGGCGGAATCAACTCACCGTGGCTTTTTATGACCGATTGGCTTATGATTAAGGCAAATGACTCGTGAAGGAGTGGATCCGTGTTGCGGCTGTTGAAGAAAAGAGTTGAGCTGGTCGAGGGGGAAGGTGTCGCTGAAAAGGCCGGGCGCCTGTTTGATTCGGGATTGAACTGCACCCAGGCGGTGCTGCAGGCCTGCATCGGCCTGGACGATCCGCAGCTGATGAAAATGGCCGAGGCTTTCGGCGGCGGCATCGGCGACAGCAGGTGCCTGTGCGGTGCGGTAACCGGCGGGGTGATGGCGCTGGGGTTGAAGGGCAAGGGAAAAAAGGCGGCCCGGCTGATGGAGGAATTCAAGGCCCGCAATCGGGTGACCTGCTGCAAATCCCTTTCGGCCCCCTACCCCTGGCTGAGCAAGGAGCACCTGGCCAACTGCCGGCGGATTACGGCGGAGACGGCGGCCATGGTGGAGCGGTTGCTGAAGTGATAGCCGAAAATCCATTTGTCGAAAAAAACCCCCGCTCCGAATGAGAGCGGGGGTTTTTTGTAGAAGGCTTATTGCTGGATGCCAATCAGCGTTTTTTCCAGCGGTCGCGCCAACTGCGTTCAGGTTCAGGGGCAACTGTCGGCGTGGCAGGGACATGGCAGAAGTCGCAGTTGCTGGCGGTGGCTACGCCGCGTTTTGCGTGGCAGCCGATGCAGCTGTTATGAATGGCGGTTTTGGCATCGACAAAACG
>NZ_JBFHGD010000277.1:0-3648 GCF_041583255.1 Trichloromonas sp.
CAGCATGGTCAAGAAGCGCAAAGGGCGAATCATCAACATTGTTTCCACCTCGGGGCAGAGCGGCATGCCCGGCCAGGTTAACTACTCGGCGGCCAAGGCCGGCCTGATCGGCGCCACCCGGGCCTTGGCCGCCGAAGTGGCCAAGCGCAACGTACTGGTCAACGCCGTGTCGCCCGGTTTCATCGAGACCGAAATGCTCAAGGACCTGCCCAGGGAACGAATTCTGCCGATGATCCCGATGGGCCGGGTCGGTACCCCGGACGAGGTGGCGGGTGTGGTCAGTTTCCTGGCTTCCGACAAGGCTTCTTACGTAACCGGACAGGTTTTTTCGGTCAACGGCGGAACCTACATGTAGTTCTGCCCGGTTTCGCTGCGGCAGTTTTTTAGGAATCGATTTATCTAAAGGGTTTTATGCATCGGGTTGCCATTACCGGAGTCGGCATCGTTTCGTGCCTGGGATGTAGCTGGGAGGCTGTTGGTGAGGCCCTGAGGACCGGTCGTTCCGGCATCGTTGTTGATGCAGAGCGTCAGAGTCTGGGTTTCCGCAGCCCTTTGACCGGGACTATCCGCGATTTTGACGGCAAGCAAGTGCTGGGCAAGAAGCAGCGCAAGACCATGCCTGACTTTGCCGTCCAGGCCTACGCCGCTGCCACCGACGCTCTGGCCAAGGCCGGTCTTGGCGAGGATGACATCCGCAACGACCAGACCGGCCTGGTCTTCGGCTGCGATTCGACCTGCATTGCTGCCATCGAACAGGTCGAGTTGCTGCGGCAGCGCGGCGAGACCAAGCTGATCGGCAGCGGTCAGGTGTTCCGTTCGATGAACTCCACCGTGACCATGAACCTCAACACCCTGTTGCGCACCCGGGGCGCTTGCTGGACCATCAGTTCCGCCTGCTCCAGCGGCGGCCACGCGGTTGGGCAGGCCGCCGACCTGATCGCTTTCGGTCGGCAGGAGCGGGTCATTTGCGGCGGCGCCCAGGAAATCAACTGGGAGTCGATGTGCAGTTTCGACGGTCTCGGTGCTTTTTCGCTCCGGAGCGACCAACCGCAGGCGGCCAGCCGCCCCTTCGATGCCGGACGCGACGGCCTGGTGCCGAGCGGCGGTGCGGCAGCCCTGGTGCTCGAGCGTTACGATCTGGCCAGGGCGCGTGGGGCGACCATACTCGGCGAGGTGGCGGGCTACGGCTTCTCCTCCGACGGCGATCATATCTCGGTGCCGAGCCGTGACGGTCTGCAGCGGGCCATGCGCATGGCTCTGGCCAATGCCTCCCGGCAGCCGGCCGACGTCGATTATGTATGTGCCCACGCGACTTCAACCCCGGCTGGCGATGCCGCTGAGGCGGAAAATATCCACGCGGTATTCGGGCCGAAAACCCCTTGGGTTTCCTCCCTGAAATCAATGACTGGGCATGAACTCTGGATGTCGGGTGCTTCCCAGGTGGTTTATTCGGTGATTATGGCCCACGGAGGGTTTATTGCCCCCAATATCAATTTTCATGAGCCGGATGAGTGGTCGGCGCGGCTGAAGATCGCCACCGAAACCATTTACCAGACCCCGGCAACTGTCCTCTGCAATTCGGCCGGGTTCGGTGGAACCAACGCCTGCCTGGTTCTGGGGTTTAGTGAATGAGGTATGACTACCTGATTATCGGGTCCGGTGTTTCCGGACTGACCTCTGCTGCGGTTCTGGCCAGCGAGGGATATCGGGTGGCCCTGATCGAGAAAAGTTCCCGAATTGCTCCGTTGCTACGAGGATTCAGCCGGCGGGGCGTTTATTTTGACACCGGGTTTCATTATTCCGGTGGGCTCACCAAGGGTGGGCCGTTCGACACCTTCCTGCGTTATTTGGGGCTGGCTGATCGTTTACAGACAACCTCGTTTGACCATGAGGGGTTCGATGTGGTTCGAACTTCCGGCCGTACCGATTTCGCTTATCCGGTTGGCCCGGAGCGTCTGCGTGAGCGGTTGGTGCAGGAGTTTCCTGCCGAAGCCAAGGCCATTGATTCTTATCTTGCTGAAGTTCGGCAAGTCTGCACGGCGCTCCCCTATCTGGACATGGAGACCGGTTTCGATGGGCCGGGCTATTTTGCCGGTCTCAATGGGGCAAGTCTGCGACAGGTTCTCGACCGTTTGACCGGCAATGCCGCGCTCAAACGGCTACTCTGTGTGCATACTCTGTTGTACGGGGTTCCTCCTGAAGAAGTTCCCTTCACCCTCCATGCGGCCATTGTGGGCCCCTATTATCAGTCGGTTCATGGTCTCAAGGGCGGCGGCGGGAGTCTGGTTACGGCTTTCGAAGGACGATTGGCTGAGCTGGGAGTCGACATTTTTTGTGGCCGGGGGGCGCGGGACATCCTGTTTTCCGACGCTGGAACCCTGCAGGGAGTGCGCCTCGAGGATGGCGATGTTATCGAAGGAACGGGTTGTGTGGCGACCATGCACCCGACCCGGCTTTTGGGGATGGTGCCTGAAGGGGTGTTCCGCCCGGTTTACCACAGACGGCTGGCCAGATTGGAAGACACGTCTTCGGCATTTATTCTTTATGCGCTGTGCGATGGTGTTCCAGACTTTCTGCGTGGGCGCAACCTGTTTTTGCTGGATGAGGAAGGCTGCCTGCAGGAGCAGACGATTTACCTGACCGCCGCCGAAGCCAGCGCGGGCGGCGCCGGCGGGTTCATCGCCATCTGTGCGGATTCACCCGATGCCACCCGTCAGTGGGGCGGATCGACCACTGGTCGACGGGCCGACTCCTATGGCGAATACAAACAGTCCACGGCGGCGAAATTGCTGCGGAGGATTGAGTCCAGCTGTCCGGAATTGAGCGGCCGGGTCGACGTGGTAGAGACCGCCACCCCCCTGACCATGCGGGATTACGTGCACGCTCCGAGCGGTGCACTGTACGGGGTCAAGCACAAGGTCGGACAGTACAACCCGATGGCCCAGACCCGGGCAAAAAATCTTTTTCTGGCTGGCCAGGCGACCGCCTCACCGGGAGTGATGGGGGGGATGCTCTCCGGCTTTCTGGCCTGTGAAACCATTGTCGGTCATGACCGGCTGCGCAACAAGGTGAAAGCATGTCGCTGAGACGAGTGGTCATAACAGGCATGGGAGCGATCTCTCCCTTCGGCTGCGGCACGGCGGTCTTCAACGAAGGGCTGCGGCAGGGGCAAAGCGCGGTCCGCGAGGTTCCCGCGCTGCGGGAGATCACCGGCCTGCGCAGCCAGGTCGCGGCGCTGGTTCCTGAGTTCGACGCCAAGGCGATTCCCCGCAAATTTCGTCGTTCGATGTCGCTGATGTCAATCTACGCTACTCTGGCCTGCCAGGAGGCCCTGGCTCAGGGTGGTCTGGGGGAAACGGAGTGCGGCAGCGGACGGCTGGGGGTGGCGATCGGTTCGACCGTCGGTAGCATCGCGACCTCGGAAAGTTTTTTTACTGACTTTCTCACCGATCGCAGTCTTGAACGAATGAAGTCGACCCTCTTTTTTCAGATCATGAACCATTCCTGTGCCGCCAACGTGGCCCAGGCTCTCGGAGTCACTGGTCGAATACTGGCTCCGGCCGCGGCCTGCTCGACCGGTAGTCATGCCATCGGCTACGGGGCCGAGATGATCGCCATGGGTAAGCAGGAGATGATGCTTTGCGGCGG
>NZ_JBFHGD010000278.1:0-3642 GCF_041583255.1 Trichloromonas sp.
GCCCCCTCCCGGACGAAATCGTTGAGCATGTCAATTACCAGCAGAGCCTGTCGCATAAAGACCTCCCACCCGATTTTCTCGAAATGCCTCACCAAAAAGAAACGACGTCAATTCACTCGCCCATTATCCCATGACGGCCAGTTCCTGTCTTCTCTTTAAAAGGTACAAAAAAAAACCGCCGGCTGTAAAGCGGCGGTTTTAATGCTTTTCTACTATATTTATAAAGAACGCAGCAGAAGAACCCGTTACGGCTTGACCCCGACATAGACCGTAGCGATGCCAAAGGTCAGGTCATGATGTACAACCTCGGTAAAACCGGCATCCCCCATCATTTTTTTAAACGTCTCCTGGTCGGGAAATTCAAGCACCGAATCGGGAAGGTATTGATAGGCGCTGCGCGTGGAGAGCAAGCCACCGATCCAGGGAAGCACCCTGCGAAAGTAAAAATTATAAAGCGCCTTGAACAGCCTGCTCCTGGGGTTGGAAAATTCGAGGATGACAGCACGCCCGGCCGGCTTGAGCACCCGGCACATCTCTCTCAGACCAGCCGTCCGGTCGACCACGTTGCGGATGCCGAAGGCAATGGTGACACCGTCGAACTGGCCGTCGGGATGCGGCATCGACTCGCAGGGCGCATTGACCAGAACGATACGGTCGCGATAGGGCGATCGGTCGACTTTTTCCTGCCCGACGCGAAGCATCCCCGGGGTCAGGTCGGCGCCGACGATCGTCAGGGAATCGGGGCTGCGGGAGGCAATCTCCAGGGCCACATCGCCGGTGCCGGTGGCCACGTCGAGAATCCGCCCCTGCTCCGGAAGATGCAGTTTGCCCACGGCAAAGGTCCGCCAGCGCCGGTCGATCCCGAGCGACAGGAGGCGGTTCAGCAGGTCGTAACGGGGGGCGATGGTGTCGAACATCTCGCGGATCCCACGCCCCTTCTCGGAAAGATTAAACATGACGATAGCTCCCACGTTAAAAAAGTCTGACGCGGCACCTTTTATCACACCATTTACCAGGCTGTCAGCAAAAAAACCTTTTCCGTCCGTAGCGGGCAGACTATACTTCGGCGTTATTTCAGCCTAGCCAAGGAGAACCTCATGCTGCCAATCATCGTCACCGCCGCCATCATCCGCCGGGACAATTGCGTGCTCATCACGAAACGGCCGGAAACCAGCCGGCACGGCGGCATGTGGGAATTCCCCGGCGGCAAGCTTGATCCCAACGAATCGCCCCAGGAAGGGTTGCGCCGGGAACTGCTCGAAGAACTCGGCATCGAAAGTGCTGTCGAGGACATCTTTGAAACCGTCTATTTCCGCTACCCGCAGGGAACAGTCCTGATCCTGGCCTATGAATGCCGGCACCGGCAGGGGACCATCCGCAACCTCGAAGTCGCCGAGCACCGCTGGGTGCCGGTCAACGAACTCGACCAATACAACCTGCTCCCTGCTGACGCCCCCATTGTGGCGAAGCTGGTCCGCAGCCGTTGCTGACCCCAGGCTCCAATCCCGGGCGGCTTACGGGTTCGCTGCAGCCCCCTTCATTCAATCATTAAAACCACTCTGCCGGTCTCCCGAAAACCATCGGCGGCGTCTGGCCTGTTTAATATTTGCGCTGCAGATTCACTGAGAGAAACACCCCGCAAAGCAAATAAACCAATCATTCCAATCCCTCAACTCACAAGGCCCCACCAGAAAAACACTAAAACACCATTTCCCAACCAGGGACAGACCTCTCAAGAAATCACATTCAAGGGTTCACATCCGGAAAAACATGCCTTTCTAAATGCAAGACACAGCTCGCAAGGCAACCATAAAAACACCGAAACGATGCCTACTGGTGGATATATCCATTTTTCGCCTCGCAACAACAAATAAAGTTGACACAAATAAAACACTGTATTACTTTTAAAAAAACAGGACAAATTTCAGCCTCCAGCATTTTCAAAATCGATATCCTGCCACCCAAGGAGTCACCACTTGCCGAGCCGAGGGAAAGATTCTTATTCGATACAATCGGTGGAAAACGCCCTCAACGTCCTTGAAGCGCTCTGCGATGAAGAAGAGGAGGTCAGAATTTCACGCCTGAGCGAAAAGCTCGGCATGAACAAAACCAGCGTATTCCGACTGCTGGCGACCTTTGAGAACCGCGGCTACGTTGAGCGTGAGGCTGCTTCGGGAAAATATCGACTGGGTCTGGCGGCCTATGAAATGGGGCAGAAGTTTCTCTCCCGCATGGGCCTGCTGAAAAAAGCTCACCCGGTGATGGAGCGCCTGGTTCGCGAATGCAACGAAGCGATTTACCTGGCCGTCCGCCGCAATGGTGACCTGCTTTTTCTCGATGTCGTCGACACTCCCCTGCAGGTCAAAATAGTCTCCCTGGTCGGCAAGCGCTACCCGCTGACCAGCTCAGCCGCCGGCAAGGTGCTGCTGGCCGGCGCGCCTCCCGAAGAAGACCCCACCCCGGACAAAAAACGCCGCACCACAGCCAAGCCTGCCGCCGACATTCCCGCCGAAGAGCTGCAGGAGATCCGCAGCAGCGGCTTCTGCATCGACTTCGGCAACCTGGGCGATGGAGTCGCCTGCGTTGCCGTGCCGCTGAGAAACATCCACGGCGAAATTGCCGCCGGGCTCTGCATGATCGGCCCTGATTTCCGCATGAATCCTGCCCAGATCGAGCAGGATTTCCTCCCCCGCCTGAAAGAAGCCGGCGAAATCATCTCCTCCAAACTGGGCTATCTCGGTCCCCACATGAGTAAAGATCTTTACTGAAACGTCCATTCCATTTATAACTAGATGAAACCATCTAGAGGAGGATGAGAATGCCCACCAGGGAACGTGTGGACGTTAATTTTTTTCGGCCCTCGACCGCGAACATGAAGGCGGAAGTGCGCATCGCCAGGACCGTGCTCATTTGCTGGGCGTTGCTGAGCTACGGCATCCCCCTCATTATCTACCTGGCCGGCCTGGGCGACCCTTCGGGTTTCGGTGAATCGTTCATCACCCGCAGCCGATTTTTGGGTTTCCCGCTGCACTACTGGCTGATCGCCCAGGGCTGCACCATCGGCTACATTCTGCTGTGCAAGCTCTATTGCATGCTGTGGGACAAAAAAGTGACCCGCCAGGCCCCCCGGAGGATCTCCCCGTGAACAAAGCGATACTGATTTCCGGCCTATCCCTGGCAGCTGTCTGCGGCTTTGCCGGCCACCTCTTCGCCGCTGCCGGCGAAGAAATTTACCAGGTCGAGCAAGGATTCAAACTGATTCCGGCCGTCATCATGGTCGCCCTGCTGTGCGTCTATGTCGGCGTTGGCTTTCTCTCCAAAGTGTCAGACACCTCGGGATACTGGATTGCCGGCCAGGGGATCGGCAAGTTTGGCAACGGCGCCGCTATCGCCTCGGACTGGATGTCGGCCGCCTCGTTCATGGGCGTGGCCGGACTGCTTTACCTGAAGGGCTGGTTCGGGCTCGGCTACATCATCGGCTGGACCGGCGGCTACGTGCTGCTGCTGTGCCTGATCGCCGCCCAGATCCGCCGCTTCGGCAAGTACACCATCCCCGAATTCCTCGGCGACCGCTATGACTGCCATGCAGTGCGGCTGATCGCCGCCTCGGTCACGGTCATCATCGCCATCACCTATTCCACC
>NZ_JBFHGD010000279.1:0-3631 GCF_041583255.1 Trichloromonas sp.
ACCATCGACGACGTCCCTATCTGACACCGGCAGCCCGCCGAGGAGATCCGAGATGAAGCTCCCCGCCAGCATGCGGGCCATGGTGCTCGAAACCGGGCAGCGCCGGCTGCAGTTGAAACAGCTGCCGGTCCCCCAGCCTTCCCCCGGACAACTGCTGATCCGGGTGCACGCCTGCGGGGTCTGCCGCACCGATCTGCACATCGTCGACCAGGAGTTGAGCGAAGCGAAGCTGCCTCTGATCCCCGGCCACGAAATCGTCGGCACCGTGGTCAAGACCGGCGACCAGGTCACCCGCTTCCGCCCCGGCGAGCGGGTCGGCGTCCCCTGGCTCGGCACTACCTGCGGCGAATGCCGCTACTGCCGCCGGGAGCAGGAAAACCTCTGCGACCATGCCCGCTTCACCGGCTACACCCTTGACGGCGGCTTCGCCGAGTTCACCCTGGCCGATCAGCACTTCTGCTTCCACCTGCCGCCCGGCTTTGAAGACACCGAGGCCGCCCCGCTGCTCTGCGCCGGCCTGATCGGCTACCGCACCTACCGGCTGGCGGGAAACAACATCGAGCACCTCGGACTCTACGGATTCGGCGCCGCCGCCCACATCGTCGCCCAGATCGCGGTACACCAGGGAAAGAAGGTTTACGCCTTCACCCGCCCTGGCGACACCGAGGCCCAGGAGTTCGCCCGCCGATTGGGCGCCGTCTGGGCCGGGGCTTCTACACAGATGTCGCCCCAACCCCTCGATGCCGCCCTGATTTTCGCCCCGGCCGGCGAATTGATTCCCGCTGCCCTGAAGGCCACCGACAAGGGCGGACACGTGGTCGCCGGGGGCATCCACATGAGCGACATCCCGGCCTTTCCCTACCGGCTGCTGTGGGAAGAACGCAAACTCAGTTCGGTGGCCAACCTGACCCGGCGTGACGGCGAAGAGCTTCTCGAGCTGGCCTACCGAATACCGGTGCGCACCGAAATCGAGCGTTTCCCCCTGGAGCAGGCCAACGAAGCCCTCGACCGCCTGCGCAGCGGCCGCGTCGAAGGAGCGGCGGTACTGGTGATGAATTGACCTTCGGGATGACCTGGGTCTCCCCCCCTGCCGGGCCCTGTCAGAAAAAGATTTGACTACGTTTCGCATACCCCGTAGACTAGCTTATTCAACAGTTTGCGGAGATCATTAATGGTTCGCACCATTTTTTATTTTGCCACTTTCATCCCCTGGACCCTGTTCGTCATTTTCACCGGCGTCCCACTTTCCTTCATCCGCCCCGACTACCTGCACAACTACTCCCGCTTTTGGGCCAGGGTTGGACTGACGCTGGCCGGGGTAAAGCTGAAGGTAACGGGCCGGGAACACCTGCAGCCGGACCAGGCGGTGATCTACATGCCCAACCACCAGAGCAACTTCGATATCCTGGCCCTGTTTGCCGGGCTGCCGGGCCAGTTCCGCTGGCTGGCCAAGGAAGAGCTGTTCCAGATCCCCCTGTTCGGCCTGGCCATGCGCCGCTGCGGCTACATCTCCCTCGACCGCTCCGACCGCAAGAAAGCCATCAAGAGCATGAACGAGGCGGCCCGCCGCATTCATGACGGCACCTCGGTGGTCATCTTCCCCGAGGGGACCCGCTCCGCCGACGGTCTGCTGCAGGAATTCAAGAAAGGCGGCTTCATGCTGGCGCTCAAGGCCCAGGTTCCCGTACTGCCGGTGGCCATCAGCGGCAGCTACGCAGTGATGCCCAAGAACAGCCTCTGGATTCGTGGCGGCACCATCGAGGTGCGCATCCTGCCGGCCATCGACAGCAGCGGAATGGGGACCGCCGACCGCGACCCGCTGATGGAACAGGTGCATGGCCGGATCGCGGCGTCCCTGGAGGCGGCGGCATGAGCACCCTGGCCCAGGCGCCCCCCCTGCACCCCGATGCCCTGCGGATTCTGCCGCTGGGGGGACTGGGCGAGATCGGCCTGAACATGATGGCCATCGAGTTCGGCGGCGAGATCCTGCTGATCGACTGCGGGCTGATGTTTCCCGAAGCCTACATGATGGGGGTCGACCTGGTCATCCCCGACATCTCGGCGCTGGCAGGCCGTGAACAGGATATCCGCGGCCTGCTGCTGACCCACGGCCACGAGGACCACATCGGGGCAATCCCGTTTCTGTACGAGGCGCTGGGCTGCCCCCCCATTTACGGCACCGGCCTTACCCTGGGCCTTCTGCGCAACAAGCTCGACGAACACAAGCTGACCGGTCGCGCCACCCTGGAAACCGTCAAGCCGCGGCAGACCGTAGAGCTCGGCCCCTTTGCCGTCGAATTCTACCGGGCCGCCCATTCCATCGTCGATGGCGCCGGACTGATCATCCGCACCCCGGCCGGCACGGTGGTGCACACTGGCGACTTCAAGCTCGACCAGACCCCGGTCGACGGCGAACCGACCGACCTGGCCCGGCTGGCCGCCTGCGGCGAAGAAGGTATCCTGCTGCTGCTGGCCGATTCGACCAACGTCGAAAAGGAGGGTTTCACCCTCTCCGAACGGGTGGTCGGCGAAGCCTTTGCCCAGATTTTGCCTCAATGCGACGGACTGGTCATGGTGGCGACTTTCTCCTCCAACATCCACCGCATCCAGCAGGTGGTGGATGCGGCGGTGTCCTGTGGCCGCAGCGTCCTGATCAACGGCCGCAGCATGGTCGCCAACACCGACATCGCCCGCAAGCTCGGTTACCTGAATATCCCCGACTCGGCCCTGATCGACCTGCGCGACCTGCGGGAGATCCCCCGCGACCAGGTGCTGGTAATCACCACCGGCAGCCAGGGCGAACCGTTGTCGGCTCTGACGCGCATCGCCATGGACGACCACCGGCAGCTCAGCCTGGAGCCGGGCGACTCGGTGATCCTGTCGTCCAAGTTCATCCCCGGCAACGAAAAGGCCATCTCCGACCTGATCAACCACCTGTACCGGCGGGGCGCCGAGGTCTTTTACGAAACGACCAGCGAGGTCCACGTCTCCGGCCACGCCAGCCAGGAGGAACTCAAGCTGGTGCTGTCGCTGACCAGGCCCCGCTACTTCGTACCGATCCACGGTGAATACCGGCATCTGGTAAAGCACGCGCAGCTGGCCCGGCGCATGGGAGTGGCTGCGGAGAACGCGGTGGTGCTGGAAAACGGCCAGCCGCTGGTGGTTTCGCAGAACGGCCTGCGCCGTGAAGAGCGCCTCGAGAGTGGCCGGGTTTTCGTCGACGGCAAGGGAGTCGGCGATGTCGGCACCATGGAACTGCGCGACCGCCGCCACCTGGGCAACCACGGCATGGTGGTGGTCTTTCTGGCGATCAACCAGAAAACCGGCGGGATCCTCTACGGCCCGGAGATCCTCACCAAGGGGTTCATCCCCGAAGAGGAAAGTACCGAGTTTCTCGAACAGGCCCGCCAGACCGTCCGCGAAACCCTGGCCGAGCACAGCCTGGCGGCGATCAGCGACTGGGAAGAGCTGCGGGTCGAAGTTCGCAAGGGGCTGCGCCGCTACTTCAACCGCACCATCGAACGCCGGCCGATGATCATGCCGGTGATTCTGGAATTGTAGGGGCGAACCGCGCGTTCGCCCCTGCGACATATTTTGACGTAACCAAGGGATAGTATGAACCTGCTGCATG
>NZ_JBFHGD010000280.1:0-3619 GCF_041583255.1 Trichloromonas sp.
ATGTATACGTTTTGGCGCATTGTTTTTTGTCTTTTGCGGGATGCTCTGCTGTGATAGCTTCGCCCCATGAACCTGAACCATCTCCTCCTGCAGATTCCTGACAGCCGGCGCCAGGCGTTTCTTGCCAACGACCCACTTTCTCTGCCCCGGCGTTATTCGAGCCGAGAAGATCGCGAAGTTGCTGCTTTTTTCAGTGCATCCCTGGCCTACGGCCGGGCCGCCATGATCCGCCGCAATCTCGACAATCTGTTCGCCAGGATGCCCGAGGGGCCGGCGGCTTTTGTCCGCAACTTTCAGCCGGCACGGGATGGTGAACGACTTTTTGGATTCAAACACCGGTTCAACGATGCCGAGGATATGGTCGCCCTGTGCTGGATCCTGCGATATATGCTTGACGATGCGGGGAGCCTCGAAGGGTTTTTTCTGCGGGGGGATAACGGCCAGGGGGATGTCGGCCCGGCGTTGAGTTCTTTTGTGCTACGGGCGCTGGCCTGCGACATGTCGCCGGTCTTCGGGCAGCGCGAGCTGCCAAGGGAGGCCGGGGTCCGTTATTTCTTTTCCAGTCCGGCCACCGGCAGCGCCTGCAAACGGCTCTGCATGTTTCTGCGCTGGGTCTGCCGGCCCGATGACGGTATCGACCTCGGCCTCTGGGCGGGGGTTGCTCCGGCCCGCCTGGTGTTGCCCCTCGATACCCACACGGCGCGGATTTCACGCCTGCTCGGATTGACCCATCGAAACACGGCGAACTGGAAAATGGCCCTGGAGATCACCGACCGCCTGCGGCAGTTCGATCCGCTCGACCCGGTCCGCTTCGATTTCGTGCTGTCGCATCTGGGAATCAGTGAAGGCTGCAGCGGCAAGAAGGGACAGGTCTGTCTTGCCTGCCCGGTGGCGGGGCACTGCGTGATAGCTCAGGGGCGGTGATTGGTGAATAGTTATTGGTGATTGCTTGAAGGCAACACCTGATCACAAATCACCAGTCACCAATCACTGCCTTTATCAGATGGGAATCCGCAGTTTCTTGCAGTGGGCGCGGATGACGATTTCGGCCTGGTTGAGGCGGGAGAGGCGGGTGTTCTTCTGCTTGATCGCCAGTGCGTCGTCCTGGGGAACCTGCTCCTGGCGGATGTCCCTGGCAACGATGCCCAGGTTGACGACGATGGTTTTCAGGTCGGCGGGGGTATACTGGCGCATCATCGGCGGGGTGATGCTGAAGTAGCCGCCGGCGATATCCTGGGCCAGTTTTTTCGGGTTGCCTGAGAGGGCCATGGTTGGTGCTCCGGTAAAGTTTCAGGAAAGGTGGAGGTGAATGGCAACGCTTGAATACAAGGTGGTCGAAGAGTCGGTGGTGACCGACGAAAGCCTGGAAAAGATTCTCAACGAGTGGGTCTCCCGCGGTTGGCAGTATGACGGGGTGCAGTTCGCCATGCGCGACGGCAGCAAGCGTCCCGCCATGGCCTTCGTCTTCTTTACCCGCCGCAAGGACGACGGACCTCAGTCATCCCAGTTCTCGACATCCTCATAGCGCACGGTTTTGCGTGGGTCCGAAGACGGGGTGGCGCCGCAGCGCCGGCATGCCGGTTCTCCCCCTTCATCTTCATCGGGCGGTGTCGACTGATATTCGAGTTCCAGCGGCTTGCCGCTGCAGCTGCAGTACCATTTGCGATAGACGGTCATGGGTCCTCCCTGGCTGAAAGATGATCCCTCTCCCCTTCAGTATGCCAGAGCCCGCCCCGGTCACAAGGCGTCCCCGCGAATTCAGTAGGCCAGCCCGGTTTTCTTGCGCACCTTGCGCAATGTTTTGCTGGCGCTGTAACGGGCCTTTTGCGCCCCTTGGGCGAGAATGGCGCGCAGGCCGTCGGGGTTGGCCAGCAGTTCATTGCGTCGTTCGGTGAAGGGGGCGAAGAAATCCCGCACCGTTTCGAACAGTTCCTGCTTGACCTCGCCGTAGCCCAGTCCCCCCGCTTCGTAGCGCCGCCGCAGTTCGGCTTCCTGTGTCTTGTTCATGAACAGCCGGTAGATCTGGAAGACATTGCACTTGTCGGGATTCTTCGGGTCTTCCACCGGGGTCGGGTCGGTGACGATGCGCATCACCTGCTTGCGCAGGGTCTTCTCGTCGACGAACAGGTCGATGGTGTTGCCGTAGCTCTTGCTCATCTTCTGGCCGTCGAGGCCGGGGATCGTGGCCACATTATCATCGATATCCGGTTCGGGCAGGGTGAAGATGTCGCCGTACTCGTTGTTGACCTTGATGGCGATGTCGCGGGTCACTTCGACGTGCTGCTTCTGGTCCTTGCCGACCGGCACCTTTTCGCTCTGAAAGAGCAGGATGTCCGCCGCCATCAGCACCGGGTAGGCGAACAGGCCGTGATTGGCGGCGATGCCGCGGGCGGTCTTGTCCTTGTAGCTGTGGCAGCGCTCGAGCAGTCCCATCGGCGTGAAGTTGGAGAGCACCCAGGTCAATTCCTGTACTTCGGGCACATCCGACTGCACCCAGAAGGTGCTCTTTTCCGGGTCCATCCCCAGGGCCAGAAAGTTGGCCGCCGCTTCCAGGGTTCCCTTGGCCAGGGCCTTGCCGTCGGAGACCGAGGACATGGCGTGGTAGTTGGCGATGAAGCAGAAGAGCTCGCCGCCCTCCTGGTATTCGATCATCTTCTTCATCATGCCGAAGTAGTTGCCCAGGTGCAGGGAGCCCGAAGGCTGGATGCCGGATAGGATGCGCATGTCGGTACCTCTGGAAAAGCCGTGATTGGTTATTGGTGATTAGTGAAAAGCTTAAAAGCGGTCTCGCGCCCGTTCGCTTCGCTCTCTCGAGAGCGCAGAGGTCGCAGAGAGAAAGAAAAATAATTTGGTTTTTGTCCTTTCTCTGTGTTCTCTGCGCGCTCTAGCGACCGCTGCTTTGAAAAAACAAAGCCGCGGTTTTCAGGCCGCGGCTTTTGTCGTTCTGTCGACCGCGGCCCTGTTCGGTGCGCGGCATGACCTATTGTTTCGATGCGCGGACCGGCTCAATAAGAGGTCCAGCGCCACCAATGACGATTCGTATGCAGGATGTCTTTAAATAGGCTGTTCATAGCGGGATAAACTAGCAACTTCGCTCCGATTCGTCAATGGCGAAAATCAGATGTTGGTCTTGGGCCCGGCGCCGTTGCCCATCATGGTGGCGAACTGGAGCAATTGCTGCAGGTCCATGCCGCTTTCCTTGAGGATGCCGAGAAAGACGGGGAACAGCTGCATCAGAAAGCCGGGATCCTTAATGACATCTTTGGCCAGCGGCGAGAGGGTTTCGAGCATGAACGCCTTTTTCTGCTCGGGGTCGAGGGCGAGCACGGCGGCTTTGAGTTCTTCGACGGTCATTTAATACTCCAGTGATTTGTGATGTGTTGTTGGTGATCAGTTCTTTCTTCGGTCGCCCAGGGCGGCGCGGAAGACGTCATTGTAATCGCTGGCGAAGTGAACCTCAAGGCCTTCCTTCAGGTAATCAGGGAGTTCTTCGAAATCCTTGCGGTTGCCTTCGGGGAAGATCAACATCTTGAGCCCGGCGCGGCGGGCGGCGATGGTCTTTTCCTTGACCCCGCCGATGGGGAGCACCCGGCCGGTGAGAGTCAGTTCGCCGGTCATG
>NZ_JBFHGD010000281.1:0-3557 GCF_041583255.1 Trichloromonas sp.
CGTCGGCACGACGGTCAAGCAATCCGCCGAGATCGAGCACCTCGATCAGGTCTTTCGGGTCGATCTTGCGTAACGCTGCCGGGGTACGCTTATAGCCGTAGAGCAGGTTGCGCTTGACGCACAGGTGAGGAAAGAGGTGGGCGTGCTGAAAGACCACGGCGATGCGCCGCCGCTCGGGCGGCAGACAGATGCGCGACTCCGAACAGTACAGCAGTTCGCCGTCCAGCTCGATACGCCCGGCATCGGGGGTGATCAAACCGGCGATCATATGCACCAGGGTCGACTTGCCGCTCCCCGAACGACCGAAGATGCCGACCCGGTCGGCATGGGTGACGAAGCCGGCGTCGAGGGTAAAATCACCGAGCCGCTTGCGCAGGGAAATGTCCAATTTCATGGCTGCCTCCGCCGACTGAAGCGACGCAGCAGCCCTTCGTTGAGCAGCAGCACGGCAAAGGAGAGGACAATGGACACGGCACAGAGCGCCAACGCCATGCGGTCGCCGCCCGGCGTGTTGGTGTAGTCGTAGATCGCCAGCGGGATGGTCTGGGTCACCCCGGGGATGTTGCCGGCGATGACGATGGTGGCGCCGAACTCGCCGAGGCTGCGGGCGAACATCAGGGTCGCCCCGGCCAGCACCGAGCGGCCGGACAGCGGAATAACCACAGAGAAGAGGGTGTCGTACCAGTGCGCCCCCAGGGTGCGGGAGGCCTGCAGCAGTTTCTCGTCGATCCCTTCCAGGCCGAGCCGGATCGAGCGGACCAGCAGCGGAAAACCGACCACCATCGAGGCAAGCACCGCCGCCTTCCAGGTAAAAATGATGCGGATATCCCACGACTTGAGCAACGCCCCGAGCCAGCCGCGCTCACCGAACAAAAGCAGCAGCAGGTAGCCGACCACCACCGGCGGCAGCACCAGGGGCAGGTTGACCAGCCCGTCGATGAACGCCTTGCCGCGCACCCGCGAGAAGACCAGCAGGCAGGCCACGGCATAGCCGAAAGGAAGCGACAGCAACGTCGCCGCGATGGCGACCCTGGTCGACAGCCAGATGGCCTGATAATCTGCGGGGGTCAGTTCAAACATAACATCCTTTTTAAAGTCAAAATCGGCTCACGCCCGCTCGCTTTGCTCACTCAAGACGCAAAGACGCCAGGTAAATCCAGCCATAAATTCTTTCTCTGCGAGCTTGCGGCATTGAGTGCGCCGGTTTTTTGCCTATTTCACCACAAATCCGTGCTTCGACAGCACGGCCCGAGCCTCGGCGCTTTGCAGGCAATCGAAGAAGGCCACCGCTTCGGGGTTTTGCGCTCCGGCCGGGGTCAGTGCCATCGGATAGGTCACCTCCGGATATAAATCCGCCGGAACGACAAAGCGGATGGCCGCATTCCGGGCCAGCAGGGCGTCGGTGCGGTAGACAAACGCACCGTCCGCCTCGCCGCGATCGGCGTACATCAGCGCCTGCCGCACGTCCTTGGCATAGACCAGTTTGCCGGCCGCCAGCAAGGAATCAAAGAGTCCCAGCGCGCTCAGCGCCTGGCGGGCATACTGGCCGGCGGGAACGCTGTCCGGGCTGCCGATGGCAATCCGTTCGAGTTTCGGCAGCTCTTCGAGGGAAACCGCCGGCACTTCAGGACCGGTCACGAAAACCAGCTGGTTATGGGTCAACACCTGGATGCTGTCCGTTGCCACCAGCTTCTGCCCGCGGAGAAAATCGATCCACTTCGGATCGGCCGAGATGAAGATATCGGCCGGCGCCCCGGCGGACAGCTGCTTGGCCAGGGTGCCCGAACTGGCAAAGTTGCGGACGAAGCCCACCTGCGCCTGCTGTCGGCCGTAGATTTCAGTTATTTCGGTCAGCGCGTCGGTCAGGCTGGCGGCGGCAGAGATGCGCACCTCGCCGGCCAGGGCCAACGAATGCGACAGCAACAGCAAAAAACAAAACGCAACCGACCTGAACATGTGCAGATTCCTTTTCATTCCCCCAAAGCATATGGATCTTAGCATATATTGGGCCAACCTGGGTATCGTACTTTCGATACTGCAAATAAAAAAGCCCCGCGGTTGAACCACGGGGCCTCGTTGCCAGGATATTAAGCGCACTACGCTGTGACGCCGATCTGAACCCTGAACAAAGCATCAGGTGTGCCAATCAGCTTCATGCCCATTCTCGCCCAAGCAAAAACCAGCAAGAAGCCCGCCACCCAGCACTGCAAAAATTATCAGCAACTCCGTATCCCCTCCCTTTGGCACCCTATCGCCGCAACAAATATGCACATACTTTAGGCATAAACACAAATCCCTGCCTGTTTCCTCCTCCTGCACCCACCGTCCCCGCCACCAAAAGCAACCGTTCCCCAACCCCCGACTCCCCGGCGACAAAATAGAACCATCGGAAAATTTTGTATTATTTCAAGGGACATACAGAACAAAACCGGGTTTACCAAACGAGCGGTCCGGAGGAAAAAAGAATCGCTGGCGAGACTCTTGCAATTATTGCGGACAGAGACACCGCTGTCCTGTTTTCAAACTCCCTCCCAACGACGCGCAGGGACTGATTGACCTCTGAACCCACTCAGAAAGGATCAGGCCTTGGCCAGCAAACCGAAAATCAAAGAGCTGCTCGACGAGAGCGCCTGCGAACACAATAAAACCAAGAAAGCCGCCTGCAACGCCCCGACTCCGGGCGCGACCACCGGCGGCTGCGCCTTCGAAGGGGCGCAGATCTCCCTTTTTCCCTATGCCGACGCCGCCCACCTGGTGCACGGCCCGATCACCTGCCTCGGCGCCTCCTGGGAAACCCGCACCACTAAAACCAGCTTTGAGGGGCGCGACCACACCCAGATGGGTTTCACCACCGGGATCTCCACCAACGACGTGGTCTTCGGCGGCGAACAGAAGCTGCTCGACTCCATCACCTACATCATGGAGCACTATACGCCCGAGGCGATTTTCGTCTACGCCACCTGCGTCACCGCCCTGATCGGCGATGACATCGACGCGGTCTGCTCTCACGCGGCAGAAAAATTCGGCCTGCCGGTGGTGCCGGTACATGCCCCCGGCTTCGTCGGCAGCAAGAACCTCGGCAGCCGGCTCGGCGGCGAGGCGGCCCTGGCCAGCCTGATTGGCACCGCCGAGCCGGAGACCAGAACCCCCTTCGACATCAACCTGATCGGCGAGTACAACGTCACCGGCGACATGTGGCAGTACTCGCACCTGCTCGACGAACTGGGCATCCGCATCCTCTCCACCCTCTCCGGCGACGGCCGGGTCGCCAAAATCCGCACCGCCCACCGGGCCAAGCTCAACGTCATCGTCTGCGCCAAGTCGCTGATCTCGCTGACCCGCAAGATGGAAGAGCAATACGGCATCCCGCAGATCTCCCTCTCTTTCTACGGCAAGCGCGACACCAGCGCCGGCCTGCTCGCCATCGCCGAAGCGCTGGGGGATGCCGGCCTGATCGAACGGACCAAGGCACTGACCGCTCGCGAAGAAGCCAAACTGGAAGAAAAACTCAAACCCTACCGGGAGGTGTTCAAAGGCAAGAAGGCGGTACTCAACAC
>NZ_JBFHGD010000282.1:0-3511 GCF_041583255.1 Trichloromonas sp.
CGCCACCTGGGCAACCACGGCATGGTGGTGGTCTTTCTGGCGATCAACCAGAAAACCGGCGGGATCCTCTACGGCCCGGAGATCCTCACCAAGGGGTTCGTCCCCGAAGAGGAAAGCGCCGAGTTTCTCGAACAGGCCCGCCAGACCGTCCGCGAAACCCTGGCCGAGCACAGTCTGGCGGCGATCAGCGACTGGGAAGAGCTGCGGGTCGAAGTCCGTAAGGGGCTGCGCCGCTACTTCAACCGCACCATCGAACGCCGGCCGATGATCATGCCGGTGATTCTCGAATTGTAGGGGCGAACCGCGCGTTCGCCCCTGCGACATATTTTGACGTAACCAAGGGATAGTATGAACCTGCTGCATGCGATTTTTCTCGGCCTCATCCAGGGCCTCACCGAATTCCTGCCGGTTTCCTCTTCGGGCCACCTGGCCATCGCCCAGCATTTTCTGCCGGGCTTCGACCAGCCCGGGGTGCTCTTCGACGTAATGCTACACCTGGGCACCATGCTGGCCGTTATTCTCTATTTTCGCCGCGAGGTCGAAAACCTGCTCACTTCCCCTTTCCGCCAGGGGGAAGACGCCAGGCTCTACCGCCGGCTGCTGACGCTGCTGCTGGCCGGCTCGGTGCCGACTGCGATAATCGGCCTGACCTTTAAGGATTTTTTCGAAAGCCTGTTTGAAAACATCCCGCTGGTCGCGGTGATGCTGCTGGTGACCGGCACCCTGCTGTTCATCTCGGAAAAATTCCGCCGCGGCCGCCGCAAGGAAGGGGAGCTGAACCTGGTCGACGCGCTGCTGGTCGGCACGGTGCAGGGCTGCGCCATCATCCCCGGCATCTCGCGCTCCGGCTCGACTATCGCCGCCCTGCTGCTGCGGGGCGTCGACGGCGAAACGGCGGCCCGCTTCTCCTTTCTGCTGGCGCTGCCGGCGGTGTTCGGCGCCGCCCTACTGTCGCTGCGCCACCTGCAGGACATTCCGGCCGGCGAAATCCCGCTGTACCTGGCGGGCACCGGCGTCGCCTTTGCCGCCGGCATGCTCTCCATCCATTGCCTGCTGGCCGTCATCCGCCGGCGCCGACTGTTCGCCTTCGCCGTCTATTGCTGGCTGGCGGGCACCGTCGTTTTTGCCATTACCTTTTAAACGGAATCGATGATGAGCGAAACCAAACCGCCTCTGATCCGGGAACACCTGAAAAAAGAAATCGCCGGGGTCTTCTGGCTGGCGAGCGGCGTCTTCATCCTGCTGAGCCTGCTCTCCTTTCACAACGACGACCCGTCGTTCAACAACAACCTGCCGACCGCCGCCGTGCATAACTGGGGCGGAGTGGTCGGGGCCAACCTGGCCGACCTGATGATCCAGCTGCTCGGCATCGTCTCCCTCATCCTTCCCTTCGCCTGCTTTCTCTTTGCCTGGCGGCTGCTCAAATTCCGCTCGGTCAAGGTGCGGGTCTACAAAGGCTTCGCCCTGTTGGTGCTGATGCTTTCGCTGGCCGGGCTGATCGCCCTCAAATTCAAGGAGATCCACTTTTTCGGCCAGCGCATCAGCGAAGCCGGCGGCGGCGCCGGACGCATCCTGGCAGAGTCGCTGTCCCGCTACCTGAACCTCACCGGGGCCACCATCTTCCTGCTCGTCTTTTTCCTGGTGTCGCTGATGCTCAGCGCCCGGTTTTCCTTTGTCCTCTTTCTTGAAGGGGTTTTCTCCTTACTCGGCACCCGGCTGGAAAGAGGTCGGGAAAACCGCGCTGCCCGCCGGCAGCAGCGGGCCCGGCAGCGCAAGGAACGGCCGGAAAAGGCCCCGATCATCGTCTCGCCCGAGCCGAGAATGCTGCTCGAACCGGCCAAGGCGTTGTCCAAAAAGAAAAAAAAGACGGAAACGCCGCCGGCTCAGGAGGCCTTCGACTTTCTCGAGCCTTCGGGCAGCTACCACAAACCGACCCTGTCGCTGCTCGACCACGAAGGGGAGGCCCCGCCACCGGTCGACCGGGAGGCGCTGATGGCCAACGCCAAGATCCTCGAGAGCAAGCTCAAGGATTTCAACGTTGACGGCGAAGTGGTCGAGGTCAAGCCGGGCCCGGTGGTGACCATGTACGAATTCTCCCCGGCTCCGGGAGTCAAGGTGAACAAGATTGCCGGCCTCTCCGACGATCTGTCGATGGCCCTGCGCGCCCTGTCGATCCGCATCGTCGCGCCGATTCCGGGACGCGGCGTGGTCGGCATCGAGATCCCCAACAAGGAGCGGGAAACAGTCTACCTGAAGGAGATCTTCGAGTCGGAAGAATTCCAGAAGACCGGCGGCAAGCTGCCGATGGCCCTGGGCAAGGACATTTTCGGCCACACCGTGGTCTCCGACCTGGCCAAAATGCCCCACGTGCTGGTGGCCGGCTCCACCGGCAGCGGCAAGTCGGTCTCGATCAACACCATGATCCTCTCCCTGCTCTACCGCGCCACCCCCGAAGACGTGCGCATCATCATGGTCGACCCGAAGATGCTCGAACTCTCCATCTACGAGGGGATCCCCCACCTGCTGCTGCCGGTGGTGACCGACCCGAAAAAGGCGAACCTGGCCCTGGCCTGGGCGGTGCGCGAGATGGAACGCCGCTACAAGCTGATGTCCAACAAGGGGGTCCGCAACATCGAGGGGTACAACCGCAAGATCGCCAAGGAGTCGACCGAGAGCGAAAAGGCCCCGCCCTCCCCGCCGATCGACGCGGACGGGTTTATCGAGGAGGACCTGCCGGAGATCGAGGTCGCCGAGGGGGAAGAGCTCGATCATGGGCATCTCCCCTACATCGTGGTGATCGTGGACGAGCTGGCCGACCTGATGATGGTCGCAGGCCGGGAGATCGAGGAGTCGATCGCCCGCCTCGCCCAGATGGCCCGCGCCGCGGGAATCCACCTGATCCTGGCCACCCAGCGCCCCAGCGTCGACGTCATCACCGGCCTGATCAAGGCGAACTTTCCCACGCGCATCTCCTTCAAGGTCTTCTCCCGCATCGACTCGCGCACCATCCTCGACCAGATGGGGGCCGAAGCGTTGCTCGGGATGGGGGACATGCTCTTTCTCCCCCCCGGGACCGGGGCACTCACGAGGGTTCACGGCGCCTTTGTTTCCGAGCTGGAAGTGCAGCGCGTGGTAGACTTCCTCAAGAAGCAGGGGGAGCCGGAGTACGACAAGTCGATTCTCCAGGCCCCCGCAGGAGGCGAAGGCGGTTCGGGGGGAGACGACGAGGGGTACGACGAGAAGTGGGACGAGGCGCTGGCCCTGGTGGCCGAGACGAAGCAGGCATCGATCTCCGGCCTGCAGCGCCGCCTGCGGGTCGGCTACAACCGCGCCGCGCGCATGATAGAGAAGATGGAGCAGGAGGGGATCGTCGGACCCTCCGACGGCACCAGCAAGCCGCGCGAGGTCTTCATCAACCATATTCCGAACCCCTGAAAATCCCGCGTTCGACGTTCGACGTTCGACGTTCGACGTTCGACGTTCGACGTTCGACGTTCGACGTTCAACGTTC
>NZ_JBFHGD010000283.1:0-3473 GCF_041583255.1 Trichloromonas sp.
CCGGGCGTTTCCGCCCTGAGCCAGTTGCTCCCTGAGGGCAGCCAGTTCACGCTTGAGCCGTCTCTGTTCTACGGCTTTGCTAAGAATTGCCTTCAGATTGGCGTAATCAGGAGGTTTGATGAAGTAGTAATAGGCACCGCGGGTCACGGCACCAACGGCTGATTCGACGGTGCCGTAGGCGGTGAGAAAAATCACAGGCAGGTCGGAAAAACTGCCTTGGATATACTCGAACAGATCAAGGCCCGTCTTGTCTCCCATTTTCATATCGGTAATAACGGAGTCGAAATCCTCTCCGGACAGCAGCAAAATCGCGCTCTCAACATCTCGCGCCTGCCGCACCTCGTACCCTTCCGCTTCAAGTATCGCCGACAACACCCTCAGGGCGCTGGGCTCGTCGTCGACGATCAGGATGCGCCCGGGTCCAGTCATCTAAATAGAATCCGCAGGAACGGGGAAACTGAGGGTAATAACGGCGCCCGATTCAGGGCTGCTCTGGATTTCGAGGGTTCCTCCGTGGTGCTGCATGACCTCTCGTGACAGGAACAAGCCAAACCCTCGTCCCTTCGTTTCCGCCCGGTCGTTCTGAGGATAGGAAAGAGGATCGGTTTCCTGCTCGGGCAGACCAGGACCTGTGTCGGAAATTTTTACTGTGACAGTCTGATCGTCAACGAGCAAGGAACTGCTCATTTGAATGCGCCCCCCGGGGCCTAGGACCGAGAGAGCATTGTTAAGCAAATTAAGAATGGCCTGCTCGACCTGAAAGATATTGAGTGGGAGCAAGGGCAGCGGTTGACAGTCACAAGCAATGACCACTCCGGCCGTCTGCGCCTGCAGGGAAACAATGCGCTGGGCCCGCTGCAACAGGGCATTCAGGTCGGTGGGAACCCGGTCAGATCCGTCGAGGGAGGCACTGAGAAAATCGGTAATGAACCGATCGAGACGGGTAATTTCATCCTGCATGATACCTGTGAACTCGAGCAGGTCGCTTTCGTGAGCATAACGCCTCTGCAGATAGACGACAGCCCCTTTGATGGCATTTAACGGGTTGCGCACCCCATGCGCCAGGGAAGAGGCCTGTTTGCCGATATCGATGAGATGTTCAAACTGGTTGAGCCGCTCTACCATGGCGCAGGTGGTTTTCCGTTGCACCCGCACTTGCGCCCCGCAAATCGATCCGCAATCGCCCAGAGGTTTGACCTCCACTTCGGCCTGAGTTGTGCCGCAAAAGCTGGGAAAATCCACCTCTGGCAGGTGCAAGGCCCGCCCGTTTTGTAAGACCATACGAAGAACATCCTGTTCGGAAAAGATAATCCTTGGCAGGACATCGAAGTATGGGGAGTGACCGAGATGTTCGACCGTTGCCGGGCAAAGCTTGGCCAGCGCCTCATTGACCGAGGTCAGCCGCAGTTCATGATCGACCGAAAATTCCAGTGATTCCATAGACCTGTATTGTAGAGACGGAGCAAACTCTAGCCATCCGCCGAAACTTGAATGCTGAAAAAAAGGGACACAACCATTTATAAGATGCTTCTTATATCCTATTTTCTACGCGAAATCAACCAATTGCCTATAGCCAGCCCACAACGGGCCAAAACAAGAGTGGCACTGAAGCGCCGCTCTTGCAAACACCCGGTGCGGATAATGTGGTCGGGAAGTCAAGATAGCATGCCCTTGCGTCCGTACCATGCTTAACCAGCAAGCCCTGCCCCGCGGAGGAGCAACATGCCAGGCTCGGGGACTGGCAACGGAGAAAACGTCTTAGATAAAAGGCCAACCCAAAAAATCGATATTTCCCTAAAGAAGAAGCGTGAACAATGCATAACCCGCTTCTAAAAAAAACCTGAACTCCTTTATAAGGTTGTGAATTTTTCCGGCACGTGAATTTCATTTCAAGCCAGGGGTGTTCGGGGATACCGCCCCACAAACCGCGTCCCCGCCTCTTCGGACGTCGCAAAACTCACCTCGCCGCCGAGATAGCCGCTGAGCATCTGCATACTGTAGGTGCCCAGGCCGCGCCCGACGCCTTTGGTGGTGAAGGAGCGCTGGAAGACCTGCAGCTGGGCATCGGCGCTCATGACTCCGGGGTTGTGGACGCTGAAGGCGACCAGATCCCCCTCTTCGGTGCAGCTGAGGGTCACCGTTTCTCCAGCGCGACTGGCTTCGAGGGCGTTTTTGACCATGTTGCCGAGGATGCGGCCGAGCAGGACCCGGTCGCTGCAGAAATTGACTTCGGTGGCGGCAGGATCGATCTGGACCAGCCGGCCTTCGGCCAGGGAATGGAGGCGATAGTGCTTGGCGACCTGTTCGATGACCGCCAGCGACGATAAAAGCCCGGTTTCGATCTGCAGCTCACCATTTTCCGCCGCCAGCAGGGTGCGCTGGGCGCGGATTTCATCGACGGCCTGATCGGCGGCGCCGCGCACCAGGTCGTATATCTCTCTTGGATTCTCCATCTCATAGGTCTGCAGCAGTTCGGCAAAGCCGCCGATGCTACCGACGATATTGAGGATGTCGTGGAAGAAAATACGCTCGAGGGCCAGGCGGCGCTTTTCGTTGCTGATGTCGGCGACGGCGAAGACAGTGAAGCGTTCGTCTTCAAAGACCAGGGGAGTGGCCCAGATCTGCAGATCGAGGGATTCGGTGCGGCCATTGCGATTGCGGGTGATGCGGCAGTCGCGGATATCTTTTTGGCCGGCGAGACCGCTGAGGATGGAGAGCACGGCGCCGCAGCGGCTGCAGTTCTCGGTGGTACCGCAGCCCCCCTCGGTGCGGCGGGCATGGATGCAGTCGAAGGCTTCCCCGGAGCGCTGCCCAAGTATGGCGCCTGGGTCGCTGACCTGCAAAAAGGTCAGCAGGGCTTTGTTGGCGTAAACGATCTGCCGCTGTTCGTTGAGGATGGCGAGAACCGAAGGGACGGCATCGAGCAGGTGGTAGGAAATCTGCTCCTCGGTAAAATGCTCGGCCTGCCGGTGCAGGGTGCGACGATCGGCGCGGGCGGCGGGTGCGAATTGGGTCGACAGACGTTTTTCGGCCATAAAAACCCCTTATCGTTGATTTTTTTCCAACGATAAAGGATTTTTCGGCGAACGTCACCCATGGAGTGTGGCTATGGCCCCGGTTTTTCACTCCCCTGCGCCGACAGGTCGCCCAGGGTCATGCCAAGCAGGACCTTGTTATTGAGCAGCAGATGCTGGGCCCGGAGATTTTTCTGAAACGCCATGATCTGCTCCAGCGGTTGTTTGCTGCAAAGCAACAGAAATTCGTGTAGGAACCTGGGGACAAATTAGGTTTGCGGCCCGCAGGGATTTTCGGTAGGCGCCGGGGGTCAGAGAGGTGAGCTTCTTGAAGGTGCGAATAAAGTGAAACTGGTTGGAAAAGCCGCTGGCCAGAGCGATTTCGAGCAGGGATTGGCGACCGTCGGCCAGCAATTCCCGGGCCTTGCCGATGCGCAGGTCGTTGAGATAAGCGGTCAG
>NZ_JBFHGD010000284.1:0-3457 GCF_041583255.1 Trichloromonas sp.
AGGAAATGAGACGTTTCGGCAAACCTAGAACAGTGTCCCATCACATCCGGGTCCTGTCAAACAGTTACTTTAATCTGACGCCACCCGGATGCGCTAAACCTTTATCATGGCGTCTATTTACGAACGCGACTGACAAAAGCGACATCCGGAAACGACGCCCTCCAACAGCTGCAACACCAATAATCATGAGACTTCCACGGCATCATAAGCAATTGCATTTATTTAACAATTCTCCCCTTGAATTTCTAAAACAGCATTCTATACTTGACCAAAACAATAGCACTTCCTGCGACGAAAAACCAGTTAAACGATCGGCGGCAACCGACAGAGCTCCCCAACCTGCTGAAATCAGTACCAGTTGACATTTCGTTCAAGCGACCAATACTTTCACTATTGCAATAACGGCAGCGAGAGTAATCCGACAGCTGAAAGGAGGCTTCTGTTGAAAAGTCACGTTTGGCGACCACTTTTCGTAGTCATCGGCATCGTGGTCCTGATCCTTCTGGCTAGAGCGTTTTATGTCCCGGACGACTTCGGCACCCACGAACGGGGCTACATGTACAGCTATCACCGCACCGGCAACATCGATGAATGGAAAGCATACCCGGTGAAATACCAGGGGAGCGAATACTGCCAGAGCTGCCACGAGGAGAAGGCGGCAACGATGGGAGCCTCGCCGCACGCCATGATCCCATGCGAAAACTGTCACGGGGCCGCCTTCGGCCACCCGGAAGACCCTGAAAAGCTGGCCATCGACCGCGGCCGCGACCTCTGCCTGCGCTGCCATGCCGCGCTCGTCACACCGGGCAGCGGCCGCAGTTACATCCCCGGGATCGATGACAGGCAGCACAATGCCGACATCGAATGCAGCGTTTGCCACAATCCCCACAACCCGAACCTGGCGGAGATGTAAGGATGAAAAGACGCGACTTTCTGAAACATTCGCTGGTCTTCGTCTCCGGGGCATCGGTCTCTCTTTCGGCCCTGGAATTTATCAGCGTCGGCGATGTGCTGGCAGCCCGCCCCGAGGTACGCTGGGGCTTTCTGGTCGACACCTACAGCTGCGTCGGCTGCGGCTTCTGCGTCAAGGCGTGCAAGATCGAAAACGATATCCCCATGGAAGCCAACGTCACCCGCACCTGGGTCGAGCGCTACGTCACGCTCAAAGACGGCCAGGTGCTGGCCGATTCCCCCAAGGGAGCCCGCGAGGGCTTCACTACCGGTAAAATCGACCAGGCTGCCGAGGGAATGAAAGAGGTGCCTGACGCAGAGATCGCCTCGGCCTTCTTCGTCCCCAAGCTGTGCAACCATTGTGAAAAACCGCCCTGCGTCCAGGTTTGTCCGGTGGGAGCCACCTACCAGACTGACGACGGCGCGGTGCTGGTCGACCGCAAATGGTGCATCGGCTGCGGCTACTGCATCATGGGCTGCCCCTACGGCGTTCGCTTCTTTCACCCGACCGAACATGTCGCCGACAAATGCACCTTCTGCTACCACCGCATCAGCCAGGGGATGGGAACCGCCTGCACCGAAGCCTGCCCCTTCGGCGCGCGCAAGATCGGCAACCTGCGCGATCCCGACGACCCGATCACCCGGGTGCTGCTGACCCAGCGGGTCGGCGTGCTCAAGGACGAGTTCGGCACCAAGCCGCAGGTCTTCTACCTCGGCCTCAACAAGGAGGTGAGATAGCATGGTTCACGGTGAATTCTGGACCCTCAAGGAACTCTTCGTCCTCCCCAACGAGTACATCTACTGGTCGATCCAGATCGTCATGTACCCTTATATGACCGGCCTGGTCGCCGGGGCCTTCGTCCTTTCCTCCCTCTACCACGTATTCAACGTCGAGCGCCTCAGGGAGATCGCCCGCTTCGCCCTGGTCTTCTCCTTTGCCCTGCTGCCGGTGGCGATGATGCCGTTGATGCTGCACCTGCAGCAGCCGCTGCGCGGCTCCCACGTGCTGATGACGCCCCACTTCACCTCGGCCATCTCGGCCTTCGGCATCGTTTTCATGACCTACGGCTGCATCGTCGCCGCCGAAATCTGGTTTGTCTATCGCCGCCACATCATCGAGACGATTGCGAAGCTGTCGGGTAAAAGCGGGCGGCGCGCCGGTGAATCCCTACTGCTGCTCATCTACAGGATCATTTCCCTGGGCGCCAGCGACCTGAGCGACAAGGCCCTGCAAGCCGATCACAAGGCGGTTCGCCTGCTGGCGGCCCTGGGCATCCCGGTCGCCTGCTTCCTGCACGGCTACGCCGGCTTCATCTTCGGCTCGGTCAAGGCCAACGCCCTGTGGATGACCCCGCTGATGCCGGTAATTTTCATCTGCTCGGCGGTCGTTTCGGGGATCGCCCTGTGCATCGTCAGCTATGCCGTGTTCATGGAGATCCGCAAGTTCGCCGCCCGGCGCAACGACGAGGCAATGATCTCGGCCGAGCAGCTGCGCGGCATCGAGGACCACGAGGTGCGCTCGACTTCCCGCTACCTGCTGCTGTTCATGGTGCTGGCCATCACCCTGGAGCTGCTGGATGTCATCTTCCGCGGCTACACCGCGGTAAAATCCTGGGATATCGTACGCGAAGTCATCTACAACAAGGATTTCTTCAAAATCTTCGTTATGCAGTATGGGCTCGGCAATGCCCTCCCGCTGCTGCTGCTCCTGCTGCCCGGGCTGACCACCCGGCGCGCCTGCGTCGCCTGCGTACTGGTGCTGTTCGGCGTGCTGATGATGCGTTGGAACGTAGTCATCGGCGGCCAGGCCTTCTCGCTGACCTTCGCCGGCTTCATGGAATACCACCTGCCGATCATCCCGCACAACGAGGAAACCTTCAAAGAAGGGTTGGGCGGGGCGCTACTGGTCGCGGTGACCCCTTTTGTCATCTTCTACTTTCTCAACAAGATTTTCCCGGCGTTTTTACGGGACGAGCACCACTGACCCCATGGTCTCAAAAACCGCAGCGCCCGCCCCCTTGCGGGGATGGGCGCTGCGGTGCCGCCATCTACCCTACTCTTTGCAAACTATTTCACGATCATCCAACTGCCGTCCGCTTGGCGGCAGGCGGTACCATAGGCCTGCTGCGGCTGCCCTCCGATGCTGACGGTCTGGTAATATTCCCGGCAGTACTGCCCCTGGGCGGTCTGATAGGTTTCCACCGGGGTGATCGAACCGTAATTCCCCGAATCGGGATTGCGCCAGGTGGTCGGCTGATGGGTCCGGGTGCTTTCCAGAGCGTACTGGGCATTGCGCTCCATGTAGGCTTGATCGGCCCGGTCCAGGGTTCGGCCGATGTCCTGGCCCATCAAGGCGCCGGCCAGGGTGCCGATGGCCACTGCGACCAGGCGACCGCGCCCGGAGCCGATCTGCGAGCCGAGCAGGGCACCGCCCGCCGCGCCGAGAACGGTGCCGCTACCTTCCCTTGGCCCCATGGCCGGAGCACAGCCGGCCAGCGCCAAAGCC
>NZ_JBFHGD010000285.1:0-3448 GCF_041583255.1 Trichloromonas sp.
CCGCCGCCGCGGTCTGCGTGGTGGTGAACGCCAGGGCGGCACTGCTCCCCGCCGACAGGGCGCTGCCGGCATTGAAACCGAACCAGCCGAACCAGAGCAGACCGGCACCGAGCAGGGTCATCGGCAGGTTATGCGGCGTCATGCGCTCATGGGGATAGCCCCGGCGCTTGCCGAGCACGATAGCCAACACCAGGGCGGTGATCCCCGACGTAAAATGGACTACGGTGCCGCCGGCGAAATCGAGCGCACCGTCATTCAGCAGCCAGCCCCCCTCCCCCCAGACCCAGTGGGCCACCGGATCGTAGACCAGGGTTCCCCACAGCAGGATGAAGACGCAGTAGGTGGAAAATTTCATGCGCTCGGCAACCGCCCCGGAGATCAGCGCCGGGGTAATGATGGCGAACATCCCCTGAAACATGACGAAGACGTAGGTCGGAATGGTCCCGGTCAGCGACTCGGGGGTGATCCCGTTGAGAAAAAGATGATCGAGGCCGCCGATGAACGAACCGGCGCCGCCGAAAGTCAGGGAATAGCCGAGCACCACCCACTGCACCCCCATGATGGCCAGGGCGGCAAAGGTGTGCATGGTGGTCGACAGCACGTTCTTGGCCCGCACCATCCCGCCGTAAAAGAGGGCCAACCCCGGCAGCATGACCAGCACCAGCGCCGATGAAACCAGCATCCAGGCGGTATCGCCGCTGTCGGGTCCCTCTACGGCAACGGCCGGAAAGGCGGCCAGCAGGACAAAACCGGCCAGCAGGAAGAGTATCTTATTCATTCGGTTCGGCATCGTTGCACCTCCATGAAGACGTCAGCGTCTGTTGGATTAATTTCTGAAAGTCATGAAGCAGATAGAGCAATGGCCATGCCACACCCATTATACTCGTCTTTTGGGGCTCCTGGGCACCGGAGGACAACGACACTGCACATTTAATAGGCAACACGTCTAATTCAGAGCACAAAAAAAGCCCCCATCCGGAGATAGGGGCTTGTTTGTGCAACAGAAGGTTATTTAACAATCAGATCTTCTCGATCCAGCCGTGCGCATCGACAATTTTGCCATACTGGATGCCGGTCAGCGTTTCATAGAGCTTACCGGTCAGCTCGCCCATGGCGCCATCGCCGATCGTTACGGTGCGATCCCGGTAAGTGAACTGGCCCACCGGCGAAACCACCGCAGCGGTGCCGGTGCCGAAGGCTTCTTTCAGGCGGCCGCTGGCGGCGCCCTCGAGAATTTCGTCGACCGACAGGGCCCGCTCTTCAACCTGCAGCCCCATCTCGCGAACCAGGGTCAGGATCGAGCGACGAGTGATGCCGTCAAGGATCGTCCCCTTCAGGGGCGAGGTCACAACTTTGCCGTCATAGAGGAAGCAGATATTCATACTGCCGACCTCTTCGACGTACTTGCGCTCGACCGCATCGAGCCAGAGCACCTGGTCGTAACCCTCGGCCGTCGCTTCCATCGAAGCCTTGAGACTGGCCGCATAGTTGCCGCCGGTCTTGGCTTCGCCGGTCCCGCCGGGAGCGGAACGGACGTAGGCATCGGAAATCAGAATCTTGACCGGGCTGAAGCCGTTCTTGTAGTAGGCCCCGACCGGCGAGAGGATGATGTAGAAGAGGTATTTATTGGAAGGGCGCACGCCGAGGTACGGGTCGACCGCGATCATGGTCGGCCGCACGTAAAGGCTGGTGCCGAGGCTGCGGGGGACCCAGTCCGCCTCGAGCCGGACCAGCTCCTTGAGCGCCTTGAGGACAAAATTGACGTCAAGCTCCGGCATGCACATGCGTGCCGCACTGCGGTTGAAACGCTCGAAGTTGTCACGGGGACGAAACGTGGCAAGGCTGCCGTCGGTGTGACGGAAGACCTTGAGACCTTCGAAAATCTCCTGCGCATAGTGAAGCACGGCGCAGGCGGGGTCGAGGCTGAACGGGCCATAGGGAACGATCCGGGGCGAGTGCCAACCGAGTCCGGTTTCGTAATCCATGACGAACATCCGGTCGGTGAACAGGGTGCCGAAGCCAAGCTTCGACTCGTCCGCAACGCGGGTCTTCTTCTCGGTAACGGGGAAAATATCCATGATTCTACAATGCCTCCGGTCTTATCGTGTATACCCCTGAAAGGAGTTTTCTATCACAACCGAAGGAGCCGGGCAAGGGTTTTAAAGCGGCCCAGAAACCGCCCGGGAACCATGGATCGTCCCGCTCATTTGCCGTCGCCAGTCTTTGAGGGGGAAAGCTGCTCCGTGCCGTACAGCAGGTTTTTCATGTTCTCCCGCTCCTCATCCTCGCGAAACCGGCGAACCAGCCGTTCATACTCGGCCCTCTCCGAGCTATTGGTCAACCGATAATCCTGCGCCCGGATTCTCCACAGATCTTCCATGGCCCACCCCTTTCCTCTGCAAATGTTGACGGCTGCACACAGGAGGATGGTACCACCAGGCCGATGTTAGTCAAGGTATTTTTTACTATTATTGGTAGAACACGATTCTAGAGATTGCGGCACCAGGTACAGGCATGATAAAAGTACGATTCGACCGGCACAAAGGGCGGAGGGAACAATGACCTATGCTGAACTGAAGAAGGCCCTCGAGGTTCTGGAGCTGCCCGAACGGGCCAGCCTCAAGGAGATCAAGACCAGGCACCGCCGCCTGGTCAAGCGGCACCACCCGGATCACGACCCCGGCCAGGCCCCCGAACGCATCCGCGACATCAACGAGGCCTATCGGCTGCTGCTCGATTTTTGCGCCAGCTACAGATTCTGTTTTTCACAGGAAGAATTTTACGAGCAGAACCCGGAAGAACGCCTGCGACAGCAATTCTCCCAGGATCCGGTGTGGGGCGGGTGAAACCTCAGGTCATCAGCTCGAACAGTTCGGTTTCGTCGTTGAAACTATAAATCTCGCCGGTTTCGATGATGTAGTGCCAGCCGTAGATATTGAGCTTGCCCTCGCGGTATTTTTCCGCAACATAGGGATACGTCAGCAGGTTGCGCATCTGCACCAGGATATTGACCTGCTCGGTGAGCCATTCGCGCTCTTCGGGGGAGTCGTCGGTCATCAGGCGATCGACCCGCCCCTTGACCTCCTTCGACACCTCCAGCCACTTGCGCACATGGGGAAGGTGGTCGAGTTTTTCAGGCGGCAGGTTCAGGGCCGCGCAGCCGCCGCAGTTGGAATGGCCGCAGACGACGATGGTATCGACTTCGAGGGCCAGCACCGCATATTCGACGGCCGAGGTGGTGGAGACATACTCTTCGGTCTTGCGGTAGGGGGGGACGATATTGGCGACGTTGCGGACGATAAACAGCTCACCCGGGGTGGTCTGGGTGATCATGTTCGGCACCACCCGCGAATCGGAGCAGCCGATGAACAGGGTGTGGGGGGACTGCTGCCGGCCGAGGGTCTTGAACAGCTCGCGATGACTCTCGAAATCCTCTTTGCGAAACTTC
>NZ_JBFHGD010000286.1:0-3437 GCF_041583255.1 Trichloromonas sp.
ATCTGAATCGCGAACTCGATGGGGTACTCGGCTAATGCCGATGTTCTCGCTAACCAAACAAGCACTTGATGACCTTCGCGAGATTGGTCGTTATACGCAACAACGCTGGGGGCGTGAACAGCGTCGTCATTACCTTGCTCTGCTGGACCGTTCTTTCCATGCTTTGGCGGAGAATCCGAACCAAGGTCAACAGTGTGACGAGATCCGTTCCGGGTATCGCAAATTCCCTTCCGGCCGGCATGTCATTTTTTATCGCCAGCAGTCGGCTGGTGCCATAGAAATTGTCCGCGTTTTGCATGAAAGAATGGATTTGGAAACCAATCTTTAAGTATTTCGGTTCCTGTTTTTTTCTATTCTATTTACGACTGGCTGGACACTTTTGTCCGTCTGAAATTGCCGTGACATTTTGAACACCCACAAAGGGCCATTCTGATCACTGGATCGGATGGCCCTTTCTTATTGGTCCCCATTTCTATAACAAAGAGCGGCCCTACCTGAAAATCAGGCAGGGCCGCTCCTGTTTGTTGTCCAACAAAGCATTCCTGCTTCGCCTAAGGGTGTGCGAGACGCGGAATACGTGTAAGTTCTAAGGCCGTGTCTACTCGCTTGAAACTGCTCCGAGCGGCCTTCTGCCACAAAGGCTTGCGGGCTTTGTGCGAGGTTGGCTTACTTGCCCTGCACCAGTTCCGGGTAGGGCCAGCCGGCCTGGCCGTCCTTCAGGATGAACAGCCGCTCTTCCGTAACACCGTTGGCTTTCAGGTAATCATAAGCCCGTTCGGCACCGCCTTTGCCGCGGGGGCAGACGATGACCACCGGGGCGTCGGATGCATGCAGCTCGTTCATGGCGGCGTCGAGTTTGGTGGTGTCCTGTTCGGACTTAACCGGGTAGGCGTAGGTGGCGATGGCGCCGGGCAGGTGGTGCTGGTCGAACTCCAAAGCGACCTGGATGTCGATCAGCACCATGGGGGTCTTGGTGTCGAGGTTGGCTTTGACCTCGTCGGCGCCGATCAGGTTGTAGGCCAAGGCCTGGCCGGCCAGCAGGGTAAACAGCAGGGTGGTTACGCAGATGAGTCGCTTCACGGGTATTCTCCGTCGCATGAGTGATGAATGATTGTGGCGTCGGAGAATAATGGAAGTTTCGGCAAGAGGCAAATAGGAAATATCGAAGATGCCTTTGGGATGAATAGGTGATGCCTATGGCGAGCGGTCCGGGGCGTTGTGTGCCAGCAGAAAATCGAGGAATCCCAACGCCAATGGCGTGAGTCGGCGGTTTTTGCGCTGCACCAGGTAGAAGGGCCGGGTGATGCGGATGCCGGCCAGCGGGACTTTGACCAGCGAGCCGTTCTGCAGGTCTTCGCGGATGGCGAGGTTCGACAGGATGGAGATGCCGAGCCGGGCCTTGATCCCCTGGCGGATGGCCTCGGTGCTCCCCATTTCGGCGACCACGTTGAATCGCTCCGGGTCGAAGCCGTGGTAGCGCAGCGATTCGTTCATGACGGCGCGGGTGCCGGAATCTTCCTCCCGCAGCAGAAAAGCGGGGCCGTCCAGTTCGTCCAGGCCGACGGCCTCTCGGCCGGCAAATGGGTGGTTCGGGTGGACCGCCAGCACCAGTTCGTCGGCGAAGATATCCCGGCATTCGAGCTGGGGATCATGACTGGGAGCGCCGATGATGGCCAGTTCGACCTCTCCCTCCAGCAATTCGCGGCGGATGCTGCCGCTGCCGGCGATCTTGAGGGTCAACTGGATGGCGGGATGGAGTTCCTTGAAGCGTTCGATCCGGGCCGGCAGGATGTAGGCGCCGGGGATGGTGCTGGCGCCGACCAGCAGTCGGCCGGTCGCTGCGCCCCGGTAGTCGGCGATGGCCTGCAATGCCTCGTCGCGCAGCTGGATGATGCGGCGGGCGTGGCGGTAGAGGATTTCCCCGGCCGGGGTGGGCAGGACTTGGCGGCCGAGGCGGTCGAGCAGTTTTTCTTCAAGCGCCTCTTCGAGCAGGCGGATGTGTTCGCTTACCGTCGGCTGGGAGAGCAGGACTTCGTTGGCCGCCCGGGTGAAGCTTTTCAGCTCCACCACCCGACAGAATATTTCCAGCCGCCTGATATCCACGCGGGCTCCCGGTTAATTGTCTGAAACAGCTTCTGGGGATTCGTTTTTGGGCCAGCGCAGCAGAAGTTTACCCAAACCCAGGATGCCGATGGCGAGAAACAGGAATCCCCGGTAGGTCGGCGGCTGATTTCCTTCAGAGAGAAGCATGACATTGTCGGAAACCTGAATTCCAAGATCCTTGGCCAGGGTCGTCAATTTGTCCCGATTGCCTGAGGCGATCATTCCGGTGATCTGGGTTCCGATGATGTCGCGCTGGACCCTGAATTCCTGCTGGTGTTCGGCATGAAACCGCTCCTTGGCCAGGGCCGAATCGAGTTTGAAATGGTAGGTCTGAAAAAAATCGAGCAAGGCCGGATCGCGGGTTTCCACCAGGACCCGGAAACCGGGAGTGGCCGGATCAGCCTTCAGCGGCACCAGCAGGGCGTCCAGTTCAATCGACCCTGAAGTGGAAATCGCTTCGTCCATGATGAGAGTGCCGCCGCTGATGCGCAGCCATTCCCGAGGCGTGTCGCCCTTTTCGAGGGCACCGATGGTCACCGCGAGCGGGGCGCGGTTGCGCAGGTAGAGGGAAGCATCATTCCAGCCCAGGTAGAGCAGCACCAGGCAGACAGCCAGCAGGGTGAAGCGAAAGCGTTTCATGGGACATCCTTAAAAAAAAGTGGGCCGCCCGAGAGCGGCCCACAGTATGGCAAATCAATTGTCAGTTTACAATCCCTTTTGGCCTTAAGCCGCTTCGGTCGCGTCGTCGGTAACCGCGTCTTTCTGGGTCATCAGCGAAACGATGATCAGGGCGATGAAGGAGAGCGGGATCGAGATCGCCGCCGGGCTGTTGAACTGGATCGGGGCATCGCCCGGCAGCAGGCCGTAGCGCACCCACATGTCCGGCGAGATCAGGATCAGGCCGAGAGCCGAAAAGAGGCCGACCGTGATCGAGGTAGCCACGCCCTGGGCGGTGGTCTTCTTCCAGAAGAGCAGCATCAGGATCGCCGGCAGGTTGGCCGAGGCCGCTACCGCAAAGGCCCAGCCGACCAGGAAGGAGACGTTCATCCCTTCGAAGACGATGCCGAGGTAGATGGCGATGCAGCCGACGACGACCGCGGAGATCTTGCCCGCCTTAACCTTGCCGGAGTCGCTCATGTGCAGGCCGAGGAAGTTGTCCATCAAGTCATGGGCAATGGCGCCGGAACTTGCCACGATCAGGCCCGAAACGGTACCGAGCACGGTGGCGAAGGCCAGCGACGAGATGACTGCGAACAAGACCACGCCGAAGGAGAGAGCCAGCAGCGGGGCGCTCATGTTGTTGTCGGTCAGGTTGATAACGCCGTTGGTCATGG
>NZ_JBFHGD010000287.1:0-3388 GCF_041583255.1 Trichloromonas sp.
CAACGAACTCTTTGCTGTCGACACCGTCGACCACGATAATGGCGGTGTGGACACCTGAAGCGAACACCCTTACATAGATCAGATTGCCGGAGGCGGGCCCCTGGGTCCGCCTTCACGTTTTTCGCCGCCGGCAAAGAAAAGGATCCCCCTAAAATCTTGTCATCCTGTGCTGATCTGGGTTAATATCTGGAAATTTGCAGGAAACAGGCAAGAGGTGCCTCTCGAAGGGAGTTTTCATGACGGACACTGCTGAAAAATTCATCCCCAAATGGATTGCCTGGGAATCGACCCAGCGCTGCAATCTCAACTGTGTGCACTGCCGCTGTTCTTCCGATATGAATGCGGCGGTGGGGGATTTCAACACTGAAGAAGCCTTCAAGCTGATCGACGACATCTGCGAGGTGAGCCAGCCGGTCATGGTCCTCTCCGGCGGCGAACCGCTGCTGCGCGAGGATATCTTCGACATTGCCAAATACGGAACCTCCAAGGGACTGCGGATGTGCATGGCGACCAACGGCACCCTGATCACCGACGAGGTCTGTGCGCAGATGAAAGAGGCCGACATCAAGATGGTCTCGCTGTCGCTCGACGGTTCGACCGCCGCCATCCACGACGACTTCCGCTCCTGCCCCGGGGCCTTCGAAGGGGTAGTGCGAGCGGCCGAAACCCTCAAGCGCAACGGCATCAAGTTTTTGATCAATTCCTCCTTCACCAAGCGCAACCAGCACGATATCGGCGCAACCTTCAAGGTGGCCAAGGGGATGGGGGCGACCGCCTGGTACATGTTCATGATCGTGCCGACCGGCCGCGGCGAAGAGATCATGAGCGAGCTGATTACCAAGGAGGATTACGAAGAGATCCTCGCCTGGCACTACGAGCAGGAAAAGGGGGAGGACGAGATCCTCATGCGCCCGACCTGCGCTCCCCACTATTACCGCATCGTGCCGCAGATGGCCAAGGCCGAAGGGGTTGATTTTCAGCGCCGCAGCCTGACCTTCTCCACCGGCGGCGGCAAGGGCTGCATCGCCGCCCAGACCATCTGCCTGATCGACTGCTTCGGTAACCTCAAGCCCTGCTCCTATTTCCATTCCTCGGTCGGCAACGTCAAGCAGGTGCCGTTCAGGGATCTCTGGTACAATTCCAAGGTCTTCAACGATCTGCGCGATTTTAAAAAATATACCGGCAAGTGCGGCGAATGCGAGTTCATCAACGTCTGCGGCGGCTGCCGGGCCCGCGCCGACGCCGTTTACGGCGACTACATGGCCGAAGAGCCGTTCTGCAATTACATCCCCAACCGCACCCGCAAGCGGATGGAACAAGAGGCGGCCGAAAACGCGGCAAAAAATCTGTGATTGGTGGCTCGTGAGTGGTCATCGGCAACCGCCTCTGACCACTCCCCATCACCAATAACCAATCAGTTGTTTTCATAACGGAGGTTTTCCCATGAGCACCGAATACAATTTCATCAAGGCCTGCTGGGGCCAGCCCGTCGATCGTACTCCTGTTTGGCTGATGCGCCAGGCCGGCCGCTACCTGCCCCAATACATGGCGGTTCGCAAGAACTGCACCTTCCTCGAGCTGTGCAAAACTCCGGAACTGGCCGCCGAAGTCACCATCCAGCCGATCGATTATCTCGGTGCCGATGCCGCGATCCTCTTCTCCGACATCCTGACCCCGGTCGAGCCGATGGGGCTCAAGCTTGATTTCGTCCCCGGCCCGGTTTTCGAAAACCCGGTGCGAAGCAAGGCCGACATCGACGCCCTGCGCATCCCGGTGATGGAAGAAGACGTTCCCTACGTGCTGGAGACCATCAAGATCCTGCGCCGCGAGTTTGAAGGCCGGGTTCCGCTGATCGGTTTCGGCGGCGCCCCCTTCACCCTGGCCTGTTACATGGTCGAAGGCAAGGGAAGCAAGGATTTTGCCCAGATCAAGCGGATGATGTACGGGGCTCCGGAGCTTTATGCTGCGCTGATGGACAAGATTACCGAGATGTCCCGTCTGTATCTCAACGCGCAGATCGCCGCCGGGGCCCAGGCCATCCAGATCTTTGACACCTGGGGCGGTATCGTTTCGCCCCTCGACTACGAGAAGTATATCCTTCCCTACACCACCAAGCTGATCAACGGCCTCAACCGCAACGGCGTTCCGATCATTCACTTCGTCAAGGGCGCGGGCACCATGCTCAAGAGCGTGCGCAAGGCCGGTTCCGACGTGGTCGGGCTCGATTGGCACGTCAGCCTCGGCAAGGCAAGAGACATGCTGGGAGACGAGATCGCCGTGCAGGGCAACCTCGATCCCACGGTCCTCTATGCGCCCAAGCCTCACATCGAGAGCGAGGTCAAGCGGATTCTTGACGAGAACGCCGGTCGTCCAGGGCACATCTTCAACCTGGGCCACGGTATCCTGCCGACCGTCGATCCCGAGCACGCCAAGTTCATGGTCGAGTGCGTGCATCGTCTCAGCCAGAAATAATTCATTCGTCATCAAGCGAGGGGCGGGGTTAAACCCGCCCTTCGTGTATGGAACGCCATGGACACCCAATCCCCAATCGGTATCGTTCTGCTGAACATGGGGGGGCCTGATTCCCTCAACGCGGTTCGCCCCTTTCTGTATAACCTCTTTTCCGACCGGGACCTGATCCAGCTCCCCCTGGGGAGCGTGCTGCAGAAGCCCTTTGCCCGACTGATTTCTTTTTTTCGCTCCCGCAAGGTGGTGGAAAACTACCGGGACATCGGCGGCGCCTCGCCCCTGCTGCACTGGACCAGTCGACAGGCCGAGGGGATCGCCGGCTGCCTCGGTTCCGAGTATCGCCCCTACGTGGTGATGCGCTACTGGCAGCCCCGGGCCGAACAGGTGCTGCGGCAGATGGCCGCCGACGGCGTCAAGCAGGCGGTGGTCCTCTCCATGTATCCCCATTACACCGGCGCCACCACCGGCAGCAGCCTCAAGGATTTCCGTCAGACCGCCGAACGGGTTTATCCCGGTCTGCAGTTTTCGGTGATCGAGCAGTGGTTCGACTGGCCCGGCTATCTCGATGCCCTGGCCGGCCGGATCGAGGCGGGGCTCGAATATTTCCACGAGCTGGTGCGCGACGATGTGCAGATCCTCTTTAGCGCCCATGCCCTGCCGCAGAAGTTCATCGACCGCGGCGACCCCTATCTCGAACATGTCATGGCCACGGTCAAGGGGGTGATGGAACGCCTCCCAGGCCGCCCCTGGCACGTCGCTTTCCAGAGCCGCAGCGGCCCCGTGCAGTGGATGGAGCCGGGGACCGAGGAGGTGATCGACCGCTTGGCCGAAGACGGTTGCGAGAACCTGCTGATCGTGCCCGTCTCCTTCGTCTCCGACCACATCGAAACCCTCTACGAGGTCGATGTCGAGTATGTAC
>NZ_JBFHGD010000288.1:0-3374 GCF_041583255.1 Trichloromonas sp.
ACCAGAGAGGAGCTGATCGACTTTCTGGTCTTATCCCTCTGCCAGAAGAGCAATGTCCGCGAATCCCGGGAACGCCTGCTGTCTCTGGTCGTCTGCTTTCGCGGAAAAATCGAAAAACACCTGCTTCAGCACCTGGCCGAGGAAACTGACGCGCAGTCCCGCAAAATCCTTGGCGCCGCGCTGATCCGCCTCGGCCCTACGGCCTGTCCGGTGCTGATCGAATACCTCAAAGACTCGCGCTGGTTCGTGGTGCGCAACGCCATCGGCATCGTCGGTGAAATCCGTGATCAGCAGACCACCCCCCACCTGGTCCCGATGCTCGCCCACGAAGACATCCGGGTGCGCCGTGAGACCATCCGCGCCCTGACCAAAATCGGCGGCCGCAGCGCCGAAGGGACGCTGCTGCAGATCCTCGACTGCGAAGACAGGGACATGCGCCGGCAGACGATTCTTTCCCTCGGCGCGCTCAAATGCACCGCGGCCCTGCCGGCCCTGCTCGATTTGGCGAGCCAGCGGGACGGCAAAGACCGCCGGCTCGATGAAAAAAAAGAGGCCATCAATGCCTTGGGCCAGATCGGCTCCAGCGATGCCGTTCCCCAACTCAAGGCCATTTTAAAACGGCGCCGCTTCTGGTTCGGTTCGCGGGACAACGAACTGCGCGCGGCCGCCGCCCTGGCTCTCGGCAAAATCGGTTCGCAGGATGCCCTGGCCCTGCTGCACAAGGCGACTGAAGACCGCTCCGAGCAGGTGGCCCGCGCCGCCCTGTTGGCTCTCAACCGAATCGGAAAGACCACCACCAATGTCCCCTGATCAGCTAAAAAAAATCATTTACGGGATTTCGGGAGCCTACAAGGGGTTGCGCCTCTATCCTGCCGCTCACCCGGCCATCAAGAAACAGGCGGAAAACCTGATGCAGGATTTCCAGGTTCTGTTCCGCGAAAAGAAGCAACTCAAGATCGGCCTGCTCGAAGGAACACTGTTCTTCGAAAAACATCTGTTTGTGGCCAACGAACCGGCCGTCGAGGAGATCACTGCCTTGCTCACGGAAAGGGAGCTCGAAGGCTTCGAGTTCCAGTCGGGATTAACCGCGGACGAGATCCAGCTCTTTTTCCAGCTCCTCTCGGAAAAACACCTGGCCGGACAGGGCCTGGTTCAAGCCATTGCGACCCGGAGGGTGCGTCACATTCGCCTCATAGCCGACCGGGAAGAGGAGGACGAAGAAGAGATCCAGGCCCCCCGCAAGATTTACCAACGCGCCCTCCAGGTGGTCAGCCAGATTTTCAGCGATGTGCGCCTGGGCAAAATCCCATCCTCGAAAGAAGCTCACAGCGTGGTCAACAGCATGGTTCAATCGACCCTCGCCGACCCCCATGCGCTGATGGCGCTGTCGATGCTCAAGGATTACGACAATTACACCTTTACCCATTCGGTGAACGTGTCGGTCATCGCCCTGGCGGTCGGTCAGGCCTGCGGCCTGCCGGAGGACAAGCTGCGCACCCTCGGCCTCGGCGCCCTGCTGCACGACATCGGCAAACTGATCATCGACAAGGAGATCATCAACAAACCGGGAAGGCTGACCACCGAGGAATATGAAGAGATCAAGAAGCACCCGGCCTCGGGAACCGAGATTGCCGGCGAGATGGAAGACATCCCCGGCGAAGTCCTTGACATCGTCCTCGGCCACCACCTGCGCTATGACCGCAGCGGCTATCCGGTCGACGCCCGCGGCAAAATAATTTCAATTTTGTCCGACATGACAACCATTGCCGACACCTACGACGCCATGACCACCCTGCGCTCCTACCAGCGGCCGATGACCCCCCGCGTTGCCGTCGAAACGCTGCGGAAGCTGTCTGGATCGGCGCTGCACCCCGAACTGCTGGAAAAACTGATCACCTCGCTCGGCCCCTATCCGGTCGGCAGCCTGGTGCGTCTGGACAGCAACGAGATCGGCGTGGTCGCCCGCGTCGGCAACCTGGGCAGGGATGTTGTGGAGCTAAAAATCATTTTCTCCTCGTCGGGAGAAAAGCTGGATGAACCGATCCCGGTGGAGCTGGTCGGCAGCGAGTCGGAACGCATCGTCGCCGAGGTCGACCCCTTCGTCAAGGGGATCGAGGTTACGGACTATTTCGAGTAACCAAAGGGACGCTTGCCGGAACTACATACAAAAAAGCCAACCCCGAGGGGCCGGCTTTAAAATTGAACCAAGCTTCGTGCTAAGATTCCAGTTCACCGAGAGCAGCAGCGGCTTCCCTGCGAACCTCCGGCTGCGCGTGTGACAGCAGCGGAAGCAGCGCCGCTTCCGCTGCCCCGGAACCAATTGCTCCCAATGATCGGATCGCCGACTTGACCAGTTCGAGATCCTGCTCCTTCAGCACGGCCCCCAGGTAGGGGACCAGACGCGGGTCAGAAAACTGCCCGAGAGCTTCGGCGACATGCACCCGGACCGCCGGGTGTGAATCGGAAAGCGCCTTGACCAGGTTACCGAGCACCTTGGGATTCTTTTTCTTGCCCAGCACCTGCACCGCCGTCGCCCGGATATCCTCGTCGGGAAAGGTCAGCGCCGCCAGCAGAGGCGGAAAAACCTCGGGCGAGTTGATCCGTTCGAGCGCGAACAGCGCCTTGACCCGCTGACCGCGGGTTCCGCCCTTGAGAAGATCCAGGATCTTGCCCAGGTCAAGAGCAGACTCGAGGGATTCCAGCGACCGGGCGGCCGCCTGGCGCACCCCTTCATCCGGATCTTTCAGGCTGTTTCGCAGTGCTTTTTTTCGATCTTCAAGCATTTCGCACCCGCCATTTACGACCTGACAGCAGCCCATGAAACCAGAGCGCTGCCACGGTAACTTAAGATAGTTGTTGTCACATTCTCGCTAAAACATCTGGCATTAGCCAAGTGCCTGCCGGACTATCCATCCGCCGGCGCCAGCGCGTCCTGCGAGCCCACTTTCCTCAGCCTATTTTTTCGATTGGCGCTATCGCATAGAACAGTTCGTCCCAGAATTCCGGGAGATTTCCCCATTTGTTCTCACTCGCCCCGCTGAGAAAAGCAGATCACTCGACTCTCCTTGCGGATCTCCCAGAAAAACCCCCAATGGGCGCCCGCAGATACACCGACCTTATACCTGCCCGAACTGGGGACACAATCTATCTAAGGGCTAAAGCACGATGTCCGCATAACATAACACAGTTAAAAGGTACATTTACAGCTAATCGTCGCATCCATTCCCGCAAAAATCTGACAGCTCACTCGTACTGATCGCTTCAAAAGAGTCACCCCCAAAAACCTCGGCAAAACGATTTTCTCCGAGCCAAACCGACAAGCCACCCATCCAACCGGCCTTTCAGTCAAGAGTAGTCCGCCATTTGACGTACCT
>NZ_JBFHGD010000289.1:0-3355 GCF_041583255.1 Trichloromonas sp.
AGGAAGAAGGCTTCGCTGCGGAAGGGCCCGAGGCCGAGGAGGAAGCCGAGGTCGATGCGGCGCAGGCCGGCGGCGCCGCCGCGCTCGGGGGTGGCGAGGCGGAAGTCGTAGTCGCGCTTTCGGCCGAAGGGGTGCATCTCGGCGTAGAGTTCGCGATCGAAGGTCTCCTGGTAGACGGTCAGGCCATCGACTCCGGCGGCGACCATCTGCCGGTAGCCGTCGGTCTCCATGGGGTAGACCTCGATGGAGATCGAGCTGAACAGGGGCCGGATGCGCTCGACGCAGGCGGCCAGAAAATCGTTGTCCAGCGCCTTCGGCGACTCTCCGGTGACCAGCAGAATATGGCGAAAACCCTGGTCGTGCAGTACCTTGGCCTCGGTCCAGACCTCGTCGAGGGTCAGGGTGCGGCGCGGCACCTTGTTGGTGGCGGAGAAGCCGCAGTAGCGGCAGCCGTTGGTGCACAGGTTGGAGATGTAGAGGGGGGCGTAGAGCAGGATGTTCTTGCCGAAGCGCTGCAGGGTCAGCCGGTTGGCCCGGGCCGCCATCTGCTCGAGAAAGGGGGCCGCCGCCGGCGACAGCAGCGCCTGCAGGTCGTCCGGACGCATCCGCTCCACCGCCAGGGCCCGTTCCACGTCGGCCGCGGTTTTGCTCGCGATGCTTTCCTTCACTTGCTGCGGGTCGTACTGGTTGATCTCGTCTAGAAAAGTCATTTGTTTACAAGTCTTTGAATTTATGTAGGGGCAGACCCCCGTGTCTGCCCAAGATTTTGGTTTGTTCACGAACAAGGGCAGCCACCGGGGGCTGCCCCTGCAATAGTAGGGATCAGTCCCGCAGAAAACCGGTCAACGGGCTGGAGGCGTCGGCTTTCTGGCGCTGTTCGCCGAGCCCGGCGAGGAAGGCCTCGCGACCGGCTTCGACCCCTTTTTTGAAGGCCGCCGCCATTTTGCCAGGATTCGGGGTGACCGCCAGGGCGGTGTTGACCAGTACGGCGTCGGCCCCCATCTCCATCGCCAGGGCGGCGTGGGACGGGGCGCCGAGGCCGGCGTCGACCACCACCGGAACGATGGCCTGTTCGATGATGATGGCGATGCTGTCGGCGGTGCGTACGCCCTTATTGGTGCCGATCGGCGCCCCCAGCGGCATGACCGTGGCGGTGCCGATTTCCTGCAGGCGCTTGGCCAGCACCGGGTCGGCGTTGATGTAGGGGAGCACGATGAAGCCCTCCTTGACCAGGATCTCCGCCGCCTTCAGGGTTTCGATCGGGTCGGGGAGCAGGTAGTAGGGGTCGGGAGTGACCTCCAGCTTGATCCAGGGTTCGCAGCCGGCGGCTCGGGCCAGGCGGGCCAGGCGTACCGCCTCTTCGGCGTCGCGGGCGCCGCTGGTATTGGGGAGCAGCAGGTATTTTTTCGGGTCGATGTGCTTTAGCATGTTATCGCCCGGATTGTCGATGTCGACCCGGCGCAGCGCCACGGTGACGATCTCGCAGCCGGACTCTTCCATCGCTTCGACCATCAGATCGTTGGAGGCGAATTTGCCGGTGCCGACCAGCAGGCGGGATTTGAATTTGCGTCCGGCGATGATCAATTCATCCATTGTCTGTATCCTCACGTAGGGGCGAACCTTGTGTTCGCCCGTTGATGTTCAGTTTACCCCCCGCCGACGAACTGGACGATTTCCATGGCGTCGCCGTCCTGCAGGCTGGTGGCGGCAAACTGCTCCTTGAGCAGCACGTTGCGGTTGAGTTCGATGGCGACCCGGTTGCCGTCGAGCTGCAGCGCCTCGAGCAGGGCGCTGACGGTGATGGGCGCGTCGAGCTGTTTCGGTTTGCCGTTGACGGTGATTTTCATGGTTCTCCTCATGTCAGGCCGGGATTTCCCCCAGCAGCAGCCGCAGCACGGCGTTGGCCTGGTGATGGGCGGCGATGCCGACCCGCGGCGCCATCAGCCCTTCGCCGGGGCGGGCGGCGGTTTCGCCGTCGCCGACCAGGTACAGGTTGCTGGCGGCGCGCTGGGTGACGACGGTGTTGGACGGGCCGAAGCCGGCCATTCCCGACCCCATCACCAGCGCTTTTCCCGGCACCCGGCTGAGAAAGGTCTGGGCCAGCATGGCCTTCTGGTCGGCGCCGTCGAAGGCTTCGACCATTACGTCGACGCGGCCGAAGCGGTCGGGGATGTTGTCGGGGGTCAGGCGTTCGAAGTGGCGGGTGATGCGGACGTACGGATTGATCCGGGCCAGGTTCTCGTGCAGGGCCTCGACCTTGGGCAGGCCGATCTGGTCGACGAAGTACTGCTGGCGGTTGAGGTTGGACGGTTCGACCACGTCGAAGTCGGCGATGACCAGGTGTCCCACGCCGATCCGGGCCAGGGCGATGGCGACCGCCGAACCGAGCCCGCCGCAGCCGGCGATGCCGACCGTTGCCCGCTTGATTTTGGCATGCACCCCCGGGGTGTGGCGGGCGGCCATCAGCGCTTCGAGTTCATCCGCTCCGGGCTGTTCGCCGCGACGGATGAAGACCACCCGGTCCCCCTCGGCGAGAAGCTGGTCCGCGCTCACCGGGAAGCCGTTGAGAATAACCAGGTCGGCGCCGGGTTTGACCTGCTCCTGCAGCTGGTGCAGGCGGGTCCCCTGGGCAATGTCGGTGGAGCGTTCGTTGATTTCGATCTTCATAAACGTCAAAAGGCCGCTCAATGAAAGCGGCCTTTTCCGGGAGCATTCCCGGGTGCCGCCGCTTCCCTACGCCGGCATGATCCGGATCAGGTTCAAAGGGTCATCCTGCACGCAGGACTCTCAGTGTTTCACTCCCCTAGGGCGATGCAAATTGTAGGTGGTCACGCTAGCAGAAGCAACCGGCGGAGTCAACGGTTTTTCTGTTGATAAAAAGAAGGTTTTCGTTGTTTTCACGGGCCGATTTCACTAATATACCTCTTTTGACAAAGTCTGGTCATTGCCACATCGAGAAGGTTGGCCCGACCGTTTTCAGGAGTCTTGCAAAATGAGCATATCGGAACGTTACAGAGAACTGGTCGCAGAGGTCAAGGACGTGATCGCCGGTTTTGCCGAGGCGGCGGTTGAAGATGAGAGCCGTGAAATCCGGGAAATCCGCAAGGCGGCCGAAGGCCTGGCCGAATTGCAGGAATCGGTCGGTGAAATTCCCCGTATCCGGCTTGAGGTCGAACTGACCCCGGTGCTGCTCAAGGCCCACAGCCAGTTCGACCGCGCCCGGCTGCTCTTCGAGGAGCAGGGCCGCGAAGACCTGGCCGCCGCCCTCTGGGAGCTGGAACAGAAAATCTACCGCCTGCTCAATGACCTGTAGCAGGTAGCAAGGAAGAAGGAAGAAGGAAGAAGGAAGAAGGAA
>NZ_JBFHGD010000290.1:0-3334 GCF_041583255.1 Trichloromonas sp.
GCCGCAAAGCGATTCCGGTCTTTGGCATGCGATTTACGCCGCCAAGTGGCCGATTACCGGATTCTTTGCGCTGGTCTTAGGGCTGGCTCTTGGGTTGTGGTTTAAGGTCGGCCGAATAAAATTGCTGCTGGCGGCATTACCGGTGGTCGTGCTGGCGTTGGCGGTGCCGCAGCATCCGGCTCTCGCCTTTGTCGCCGGCACCCTCGGCCTTTCGCTGCTGACCGCGACCGATAAAAATGAAGATGGCGAACTGCGGGAATGGTTCGATACCTCCTGGGATTTCGCCAAGAAAATACTGCCGCTCCTTTTTTACGGAGTGCTGATCGCCGGCGCCCTGCTCGGTCGTCCCGGTCATGAGGCCCTGATCCCTTCAAGCTGGGTCGCCGGGCTGGTCGGCGGTAATTCACTGCAGGCCAATCTCTTTGCCTCGGTCGCTGGCGCCTTCATGTATTTTGCTACCCTCACCGAGGTTCCGATTTTGCAGGGGTTGATCGGCGCCGGGATGGGCAAGGGGCCGGCCCTGGCCCTGTTGCTGGCCGGCCCGGCTCTGTCGCTCCCCAACATGCTGGTCATCCGCAGTGTCATGGGGACGAAAAAGACCGTAGTCTTTGTTTTGTTGGTGATGGGCATGGCGACCGTTAGTGGTTTGATCTACGGAACCTTATTTTAATCGGATTGGCGGGAATTCCGTCCCGTTTACTCAAGTGAAATGAAAGAAAGGAAGAGATGATGAAAAAAATCCAGGTACTCGGAAGTGGCTGCACGAAGTGCAATGAACTGGCCGCCAATGCCAGGGAAGCCGTTCAGGTGCTCGGTTTGGACGCCGAGGTGGAAAAGGTCACCGATTTGATGGAAATTACGAAGTTCGGCATCCTCTCCACGCCGGGCCTTGCTATTGACGGCAAGGTGGTTTCCCAGGGGAAGCTGCTCAAGCCGGACCAAATCATGAAATTGCTGCGCCCTTGAATCTAAAAGGATAATGCCCAACCTGGAGATAACGATGCTGAAAATCCGAAATGTACTCATGGTCGCCATTCTGACCCTGCTACTGGCAGGAATCAGTTCGGCGGCGGAGAAACTTCCCCATTTGATCGATTTGGGTGCCGACAAGTGCATCCCCTGCAAGATGATGGCGCCGATTCTTGATGAGCTGGGCACCGAGTTCGCCGGACAGTTGAAGGTGACGTTTATTGATGTCTGGAAAAATCGTGATCAGGGAGCAGAATATGGTGTGAGGATGATTCCCACGCAGATTTTTTACGACCCCGATGGTAAAGAGCTGTACCGGCATCAGGGGTTTTTCGGTAAAGAAGAGATCCTGACCAAGTGGCGCGAACTGGGCTACGAGTTCACCCATAAATAAAGAGGCCCCGTGGAATCACTTTTCCTGAGTATGAGCGCAGCGATATCAGGGACACCGCTATTGGCTCTGGCGGCAGCGCTGGCCTGGGGTGTGGTCAGTGTGGTCCTGTCTCCTTGTCACTTGGCCAGCATTCCGTTGATTGTCGGGTTCATCGACGGCCAGGGACGGATGAGCACCCGTCGCGCTTTTGTCATATCCATTCTGTTCGCCGTTGGCATTCTCATCACCATTGCTCTTATCGGAGTTGCTACCGCCATCGCAGGACGGATGCTGGGGGACGTGGGGGTCTGGGGGAACTGGTTGGTCGCTGCCGTCTTTCTGCTGGTCGGCCTGCATCTGCTCGATATCATTCCCCTTCCATGGGCCGCTCCCGGGCGGGTCGGAATCGCACGCAAGGGGATGCTCGCCGCTTTTCTGCTTGGATTGATTTTCGGTATCGCGTTGGGGCCATGTTCCTTCGCCTATATGGCCCCGGTTCTCGGGGTGGCATTCGGCGAAGCGACCGGAAACATGTTGTATGCCGCGATGCTGCTGCTGGCCTATGGCATTGGGCATTGTTCGGTGATTGTGCTGGCCGGCACCTTTACTGAGCTGATTCAGCGCTATCTGGACTGGAATGAAAAGTCGAAGGGGGCCATCATGCTCAGAAGAATATGCGGATTGCTGGTGATTGTCGCCGGCATCTGGCTGGTCTATTCGGCGCCTTGAACCCTGATCAGGAGAATGTGTGTGAAAAAGTTGCTGTTGGGCATGGTAATGGGAGTGTTATTCGGAATCTGTACTGCCCAGGCCGAGGGACCGCCCAGCCTCGAAGAGTATGTGCGCAGTTTTGATTACGAAGCGCGCCTCGACATGAAGATCGACAGCAAGGGGCTGCTGCCGCTGCTCGTTTCGGGGCAAGGGGTGCTGGTCGATATCCGCTTTGCCGAGGAGGTGGCGGTCTGGCGCACCGGTTTCGCCCTGACCATTCCGCTTAACGAGTTGCCGGCACGACTGGCAGAACTGCCGAAAGACAAAATCATCGTGACAGCCTGCCCGCACAAAGACCGCTCGATCATCGCCATGACCTACCTGCGCACCAAGGGATACCAGAGCAGGTATCTCACCGATGGGCTGATCGGCCTGGCCGAACTGCTGCGGGGGGATCGGGCGCTGGATCTGGCCGAAGAGTTGTCGCTGATCCGTGCGAAACCGGCGGCCAGTCCCGTCGGAGAATGAGTCGGACCCGGCCTCAGAGATCTGCTGCCAACTTCCCGGCAAAGCAGCGTTTCCGCAGCCAGAAGGCGACGTGGACCAGGCCGATCAACGCCGGCACCTCCACCAGCGGGCCGATGACGGCCGTGAACGCGGCGGCTGAATTGATGCCGAAGACCGCCACCGCCACGGCAATGGCCAGCTCGAAGTTGTTGCCGGAGGCGGTGAAGGCGATGGTCGCGGTTTTCGAATAGTCGGCACCGGCCTTGATCCCCATCCAGAAACTCACCAGGAACATCACCACAAAATAGATCAGCAGCGGCACCGCGATGCGCAGCACGTCGAGGGGGATCTGCACGATCAGGTTCCCCTTCAGGCTGAACATCACGACGATGGTGAAGAGCAGGGCGATCAGGGTGATCGGGCTGATCTTCGGGATGAACTTCTCCTCGTACCAGCTTCGCCCCCTGTGCTTGACCAGCACCAGGCGGGTGAGCATCCCGGCCAAAAAGGGGATGCCGAGGTAGATGAAGACGCTCTCGGCGATCTGGCCGATGGAGACCTCGACCACCGCCCCCTGCAGGCCGAACAGCGGCGGCAGCACGGTGATGAACAGCCAGGCGTAGACGCTGTAGAAGAGCACCTGGAAAATGCTGTTGAAGGCGACCAGGCCGGCGCAGTAGTCGGTGTTCCCCTTGGCCAGTTCATTCCAGACGATGACCATGGCGATGCAGCGGGCCAGGCCGATCATGATCAGCCCGACCATGTATTCGGGCA
>NZ_JBFHGD010000291.1:0-3328 GCF_041583255.1 Trichloromonas sp.
AGTTCGGGGGGGTGGGCTTTCCGGCGGACAGAATTCTGCACATTGTCGATCGGCAAAAGGGTCGGTTTGAGGATGGGAAAGACACCGCTGGTGGCGATAATGACCCCGGCCGTGCCTTTGTCTATGAACAGGTTCGCTATCCCCTTTTGGATATCGGGTGTATCGTTGCAGAATTATCTCTCTGGGATTTTCGCCATCCTCCCCCGCAGGGGAACTAGGAGGTTTGAATGAGCAGGAAACTGTTACTCGCCGACGACAGTATCACGATTCAGAAAGTCATCGGGATTACCTTTGTTAACGAAGATTTTGATCTTTCTGTGGTCGACAACGGTGATGCCGCCCTTGAAAAGGCGCGCGCCGAGCGGCCCGACCTGATTCTTGCCGACGTTTTCATGCCGGGTAAAAACGGCTACGAACTCTGTGCGGCAGTGAAGTCTGATCCGGCCCTGGCCGGCGTTCCGGTGCTGCTGCTGACGGGAACTTTCGAGCCTTTTGATGAAGGCAAGGCCAACAGCGCCGGTGCCGACGGCTGGATTGCCAAGCCCTTCGAGTCGCAGACCCTGATCAGCCGGGTGCGGGAGCTTCTTGACCGCGCGCCTGCGGCCCTTGCTACCCCGGTCGAGCCGCCGGCCATGGTTGAGCCGGAGATCGAAGAGGTTGCGCCAGAGATCGAAGAGGTTGAGCTCCACGGGACTGCTGAACCGGCACCGGATGTTGCGCCTGAAGCCGACCTCTGGGAAGATTTTGACGAAGTTGCGCCGGCGGTAGCCGCGTCCCCGGTCGCCGAAGCCCCGGAGGAGGTGCCCGGGTCTGCAGATTTTGGGGATATTTTTGGTCCCGAAGAAGAGGCCCCATCTGCCGAAACAACGGCGGATGATATCTGGGGTGACGTGTCGTTTGAGGACGAAGACCTTGCCGCCGAACCTGCAGCGGTTATGGGGTCTGAGTTGGAAGATATCTGGGCACCTCAAGAAGAGATGGTTTCGGAGCCATCACCGCCAGCCATCGAAGAAGATTCTTTCGATTTTGCCGTCGAACCGGAGGCTGCCGTTGAGCTTGAAATTGAAGCGCCCCCTGCGGTTGAGCCAGTAAGTGACGACCTTTTTGTTTTCGAAGAGGAGTCGGCGGTTGAAGGCGTTGCTGCAGCAGACATTTCGGTCGAAGATGAGCTGTCTGCGTTCGAGGAAGAGCCCCTCGTGGAAGTGCCGAAGGCTGTCGAATCGGTTGAAGAAGAATTGATGGAGCTTGGCGATGAGGATATTCTGCTTCTGGACGAAGCGGAAATCCTGGCAGAGGAAGAACTCGCTGCCGAACCTGTTGCCGCCGGGATGGATGACGATTTCCTCTTCGTCGAAGACGAAGAGGAGACAGTTCTGGAGGAATCTTCCCTTACGGATGAAGATCTTTTTGGCGATATCGCTGCGCCGTTTGAGGCTGAGCCGGTAGTCCCCGAGCCCGAGCCGGTATTTGCCGAGCCCGAATTGCCCATGGTCGCCGCCTCGGCAGGCGCCGTTGAGTCCAGGGTTCAGGCGCTCAGTGACGAGGATCTTGAAGCGATTGTCGAGAAGGTTGCCGGGGCGGTGATTGAACGTCTGGCCGGAACCATCCTCGAAAAGATTGCCTGGGAGGTCGTGCCCGATCTGGCCGAAACCCTGATCAAGGAAGAGATTCGGCAGATCAAGGAAACCGTCAGGTAGCGCATAGCTTAAAAAGCGCGGCAACGTCGGTTGTCGCCTATTGACGGATGAAATGGGGATTGTTAAAATCCCCATTTCTTTTTGCTGAAATTCACAATGTCCGCTGCGGGCCGGCGGAAATAATATTTATACGCAGGAAGGACGTGCCGTCCATGGAACCGAAACTGGCCAAGGGATACGAGCCGCAGGACGTCGAAAAGAAATGGTACCAGGCCTGGGAAGGCCAGGGGTGCTTTCATGCCGACGAGAATTCACCCAAACCTCATTATTCCATTGTCATACCGCCGCCGAATGTGACCGGCGTGCTGCACATGGGGCATGCGTTGAACAACACTGTTCAGGATATCCTGGTGCGCTGGAAGCGCATGTGCGGCAGCGAAGTCCTGTGGATGCCGGGGACCGACCACGCCGGGATCGCCACTCAGAACGTGGTTGAAAAGCAATTGGCCGCCGACGGTCAGGACCGTCACGACCTGGGGCGAGACGCTTTTGTCGAACGGGTCTGGCAGTGGCGCACCGAGTCGGGTGGGCAGATCATCAACCAGCTCAAGCGTCTCGGGGCTTCCTGCGACTGGGAGCGTGAGCGGTTCACCATGGACGAGGGGTTGTCCAGCGCTGTGCGCGAGGTATTCGTCAGCCTTTACGAGGACGGATTGATCTATCGGGACAATCGCTTGATCAACTGGTGCCCGCGCTGTCACACCGCCCTGTCTGACCTCGAAGTGGAGCACGAAGACAAGAAGGGGAACCTCTGGCACCTGCGCTACCCGGTTAAGGGAACCGACCTCTGCCTGGTGGTGGCCACCACCCGTCCGGAAACGATGCTCGGCGATTCTGCTGTGGCGGTCAACCCTGAAGACGAGCGCTACAGCGGCCTGATCGGCAAGACTGTCCTGCTGCCTCTGGTGAACCGGGAAATCCCGATTGTCGCCGATGACTATGTCGACAAGGAATTCGGCAGCGGTGCCGTTAAGATAACCCCGGCGCACGATTTCAACGACTTCGAGGTCGGCAAGCGGCATAACCTCGAGTTCATCAATATCTTCGACGAGTCGGGCAACGTCAACGAAAACGGCGGCGCTTACAACGGCATGGAGCGCTACGCCGCCCGCAAGCAGGTGGTGGCCGATCTTGAGGCGAAAGGACTGCTGGAGAAGATCGAAGAGCACGGCAACGCGGTCGGTGAGTGTTATCGCTGCAGGACGGTCATCGAGCCGTACATGAGCAAGCAGTGGTACGTCAACGTCGGACCTCTGGCCGAAAAAGCCATCGAGGCGGTCAAGGACGGGCGTACCCGCATCGTCCCCGAGCAGTGGGAAAAGACTTACTTCGAGTGGATGTACAACATCAAGGACTGGTGCATCAGCCGGCAGATCTGGTGGGGGCACCGCATCCCCGCCTGGTATTGCGACGCCTGTGACCAGATTACCGTCTCCCGCGAGGATGCCAGCGTCTGTGCCCATTGCGGCAGCGACACCCTGCGCCAGGAAACCGATGTGCTCGACACCTGGTTTTCCTCGGCCCTCTGGCCCTTTTCGACGATGGGCTGGCCGGAGAAGACCGAGACTCTGAAGAAATTCTACCCGACCTCCTGCCTGGTCACCGGCTTTGACATCCTCTTCTTCTGGGTC
>NZ_JBFHGD010000292.1:0-3317 GCF_041583255.1 Trichloromonas sp.
CTTCATCAGCAAGGGGAAGGCGGTCTACCGCCTGCTCGACGCGGTGGTCACCTTTCACCGCCCTCTTCCGGTGGTCGGCGACGTGATTCACTACGACATCAAGATCGAGCGCTTCTTCCGCCAGGACCAGACCTACCTCTTCAACTTTAATTTCGAAGGGACGGTCAACGGCGAACCGCTGCTGTCGATGAAAAAAGGCTGCGCCGGCTTTTTCACCGAAGCAGAACTGGCCGCCGGCAAAGGCATCGTCCACACCAGGCTCGACCTGATGCCGCAGCCGGGCAAACTGCCGGCCGACTGGCGTGAACTGGCGCCGATGGCGGTCGAGTCGTACAGCGAGGCCCAGGTTGACGCCATCTACCAGGGCGATCTCGCCGCCGGCTTCGGCCCACATTTCGCCCATCTCGGCATGAAACGTCCCTACACCATGCCCGGCGGGCTGCTCAAGCTGGTCGACCGCGTGATCGAACTCGACCCCAAGGGCGGCCGCTACGGGCTCGGCCAGATCCGCGCCGAAATGGATATCCGTCCCGACGCCTGGTTCCTCACCTGTCATTTTGTCGACGACAAGGTCATGCCCGGCACCCTGATGTACGAATGCTGCATGCACACCCTGCGCATCTACCTGCTGCGCATGGGCTGGATCGGCGAAGACGGGGCCACCTGGTGCGAACCGGTTCCCGGCGTCGACAGCGGCCTCAAATGCCGCGGCCAGGTCACCGAAACAACAAAAACCGTCACCTACCAGGTCAGCATCAAGGAGCTCGGCTACGGCCCCGAACCCTTCGCCATCGTCGACGCCCTGATGTATGCCGACGGCAAAGCCATTGTCGAGATCCCCAACATGTCGGTACGGCTGGCCGGATTGAACCGGCAGATGGTGGAAGCTTTGTGGCAGGGACTGTCCCCAGCCACATCGGGGACTGTCCCCGGTTCTACCGCGATTGAAGACAAAGAGGGGCAGTCCCCGATAATACTGGGGACAGTCCCCACGGCCTCCAAGAAGGCGCTCTACGATTACGAGCAGATTCTGGCCTACTCCATCGGCAACCCGTCGGAAGCATTCGGCGAGCCCTATAAAATTTTCGACAACGAGCGCAAGATTGCCCGCCTGCCCGGCCCGCCGTTCCAGTTTCTCGACCGCATCACCGAGATCAACGGCGAACCGTGGAAGCTGGTCTCCGGCGTAACCATCGAGGCCGAATACGACGTGCCGCCTGACGCCTGGTACTTCGAGGCCGGCCGGCAACCGGAGATGCCCTTCGCGGTGTTGCTGGAGACCGGTTTGCAGCCCTGCGGCTGGCTCGCCGCCTATCTCGGCAGCGCCCTGACCAGCCCCGTCGACCTGCGTTTCCGCAACCTCGACGGCAACGCCGTGCAGCACCGCGCGGTGACCCCGCAATCGGGCACCCTGACCACCCGGGTCAAGATCACCCGCATCTCCAGCAGCGGCGGCATGATTATCCAGGGGTACGATTTCGAGATTCGCGACAGCCAGGGACCGGTCTATACCGGCGACACGGTTTTCGGCTTCTTCTCCGCCGAATCCCTGGCCCAGCAGGTCGGGGTGCGCGATGCCAAGCCGTATCAGCCCAGCGCCGAGGAAATCGCCCGCGGCGAACGCTTCCCCTACCCGCCAGAGGCGCCCTTTCCGGCCAAGAAACTGCGCATGGTCGATTCCATCGAACTCTTCGTCAAGGACGGTGGTCCGCAAGGACTCGGCTTCATCCGCGGCAGCAAAAAGGTCGATCCGGAAGAATGGTTCTTCAAGGCCCACTTCTACCAGGATCCGGTCTGCCCCGGTTCCTTAGGCCTCGAATCGTTCCTGCAGCTGCTCAAGGTGGCCGCGGTCAACCGCTGGGGGGGCAGCGCCGACACCAAACTCGAAACCATCGCCCTTGGCCAAAGGCACAAGTGGAATTACCGCGGCCAGATCATCCCGGCCAACAAGCTGGTGACCATCGAAGCGACGGTCACCGCCATCGACGAAGCCCAGCGCCTGCTCACGGCGGATGGCTACCTTTCAGTGGACGGCAAGGTGATTTATCAGATGAACGACTTCACGGTGAGGATAAGCTGAACAGCCCTATTTTTGTAGAATGTGCTATTATCCGGAAGGTGATGGAGGATTCTCCCCCCATACCAGAGGTTGGCCGATGCTGAATGAAGAACTTAAAAAGCTGCTGGTTGCGAGACTGAAGGCGATTGACCCCTACAAAATAATCCTGTTCGGCTCACACGCTTATGGCAATCCCGGCCCGGATAGCGATGTCGATCTGTTGGTCGTCACGGAGGATGATTTTTTACCTAGAAATTTTGCTGAAAAGAATGAGATATATCTGCGCGTGGCCAATTTAATCATCGACATCGAAAAAAACATCCCGATCGACCTGATCGTCCACACTAAGGCCATGCACCGTAAGTTTGTTGAAATGGGAAGCATGTTCAGTAAGAAAATTGCTGTCGACGGAACGGTTCTTTATGAAAAAACTCACTGAAGAGTGGTTGAAAGCGGCCAAGGATGATTTAGATGTCATCGAAAGAATTCTCGGCGATGAACACCTTTCTCACATCGTGGCCTTTCACGCGCAGCAGAGCATCGAAAAAGCGTTCAAGGCCCTACTTGAGGAACACAATTTTGAATCGCAGAAAATTCATAATCTCGTGACTCTCTACGGCAGGGTCGAAAAATATCTTGAAGATGAAGTGGATCTTCAACTGCTGAAAACACTCGATGCGCTTTACATTGAGGCACGCTATCCAGGGGAGCTTGGTCTCCTTCCCAATGGTCGTCCAACGCGGGATCACGCAAAAATATTTTTCGAATATGCATGGAACATCTTTAAAATGGTGAACAGGCAATTCATTTGAAAGACCCATTAGAAACTGCGCGCCAGCTATGGCATAACTCCCACTCAAAACAGACCAGCGAAAATGCACGCAGATATCGACATAGCCGTATATCTTCGAGACACTGAGGATTTGGCAGAAACAAGTTCGAGTTGATCGGCCTGCTATCCGATACCCTGGGCAGCGATGAGCCTGGTGGGTCGCATCCTTCGCAAACGGTGGGTGCTGGTGGATAAGGGACCGACAGTGCGTCACCCGTTCGAGTCCTTTTTTTGTTTCTGTTTGGGAAAGTCCGGGAACCAATAGTAACCAATAGGGGACGTTGTTGACAAACCGGTTAGCCTTCCATGAAATCCAGGGAGCTTCCCCATGCCCGCCGACAGATCGATCCACCACTGCCTGCAACAGAACTTCGGCTTTTCGACCTTTCGTCCCGGACAGGAATCGGTCATCGAATGCCTGCTGGC
>NZ_JBFHGD010000293.1:0-3315 GCF_041583255.1 Trichloromonas sp.
GATGAGCAGCAGGAGGCATTTTTTCAGACACACGCAAGACAGCGAACCCGCCGGGCTCATGCGAAGGGCTCCAGGCGCAGGGCCGCCGTGATCTTATCGCGCCAGTGCGGGGAGACCCCGGCCTCGTCGGCATAGTCAGGCAAGCGGGACACCAGGTCGCGCACCTCTTCAATGATCGCCTCGGCCCGGCCGCGCTTCATCGAGGCGCTCCTGGCGCAGGCCCTAAAATCGTCCAGAGTGAAACCATCACGCTTGCCGTTCAGGGTCATCTGGTGGACCGAGGTCCAGCGGCCGGTCGGCTGAAAACTGTAGGTCAGGTCAAAAGCCGGCGCCAGCGGCGCGACCTCGATGCCGCTCTGCACAAAGGCCGGAGCGTACTCGAAGGCGGCCGCCCCGCTGTCATCGGCGAGAGCGACCGCGCCGATGGTGCGCCCCCAGAGGCGGACTTCGGCGACCGTACTCATGTCTCCTCACCCCAGCTCCAGCTTTCGGCGGCCGGTTCCTCGCGTTTTTTCGAGGAGGCCCGCTGGCGTTCCTTCCCCCTCAGTTTCAGCAGATCCAGCGGACGCGGCCCAGGCACCGGGATCGCTGCATCGAGAACATCCAGCAGGCCGAGCACCCGGCAAATCCGGATCAGGGTCGACAGCTGGGTCGATTCTCCCGCCTCGATCCGCTCCACGGTGCGCTTGGAGACCCCGGCCTGCTCGGCCAGCGCCGCCTGGGTAAATTCACGTTCCAGCCGGAGTCGGGCCAATCGATGTCCGATTTCCTGCAGAATCGCCGTGTCGCTCATCTGTGCTTCGATGCCCATTGTCGTCTCTCCTGTCGAGTTAACATCATAATGATAACTTATTCGCAAAATTATGCGAGTTAAATTCGACAGAAAGATACCACTCGTCCCATTTGCCAACGATCAGCAAGCCCTTCCCTTGTCGTCGATTTTGACGATAAGGAGTCGGGATGGCAAATGACTCATTCAACAGGTGCCATGAAAGTCGACCGGAAGGAGAAACCGCCGCCATAATTCGTTTCCACGGCTCAGCTTGTGGACTGGATGAAGCGCCCCAGGGCGAGGAGCTGTTCCAGGTCTTCGGACCGGGCCAGGTAGCCGAAATCACCGATGGCGGCGCTGAAGACCGAATGGATCGGCTCGTGGTGGACGATCAGGTGGCCATATGCGCCCATGATCGCCTGGTGGTCATGAACATAGCTCTTGCGCAATTTACGGCCGATGTAGGCACAATGGTACGGGCGGTTATACGTGGCTGAAAAGTGATTATTAACAACAATATTGGCCCACTCCCGATACAGGTCGATGTCGTTGGCAAAGTTGAACATGTCCATGGTCAAACCACCGGGCGGGCGCATGTTCACCTCAATAGCGACGATTCGGTCGTTGGTAACGGTGCGGAAGAATTCGAGATGGAAAAACTTCTCGCGGATATCGAAGGCGCGAACCGCATTGCGCCCCGCCGCTTCCAGGTCGGCCGGAATCGCACGCTGCGAATAGTAAAAAATGTCGCGATCTTCATTCACCGTCTCCATGATCCCCTGGCTGAAGACGTGGGACGCGCAGAAAACGATACGCCCGTCGCGGTCCGTCAGGCCGTCGAATGAATGGATGACCCCCTGAATGAATTCTTCCATGATGTAGTCCACCGGCAGCTTTTTGGCGAAAACCGTCTCCAGTTCCTGGTGATCGTTAACCCTGAAGGTGCTGGCAGCCCCCACGCCGCGGTCAGGCTTGAGCACCGCGGGAAAACCGATCTCGCCGACAAGATCCCTCGCCTCCTCCAGGCTCGAAACGACCCGGCCTCGGGCCACGTCTATCCCGGCCTCTTGAAACCCTTCCTTCATCCGGGCCTTGAGAGTGACCTTGGCGATGTTGTCGGGCCTGACACCGTCGACATTGAAGTCCTGGCGCAGGCGCGCTTCGGTTTCAAGCCAAAACTCGTTATGCGATTCGATGCGGTCAAGCTTGCCGTACCGGTGAGTGAAATGACCGCAGGCGCGAAGAAGCTGGTCGTAGTTATTCATGTCGGTGCGGTAGTAACCGGTCAGCGCATCCCGCAGTTCAGGGCGCAGCTCCTCCCAGGAGGCGTCGGCTATCCCCAGGGCGTTGGCGCCCAGTTGGCGCAAATGCACGCAGAATCGAAAAAAGTTGGGGGGAAAGTGCGGTGACAAAAAGACGATGTTCATAAGCAGATCCTCCAAGTGCAGCTCCTGATCAAAGCCGTCATTTGAGTAAAAATCGCAAGGGAATGTCTACCCGCCGGCGCCAGGCCTGTTCCGAGTGGTCCTCGCCGTAGAATTTCTGCGTCACCCAGTCGCTGCCTTCGACATAGCCCCGTTGCCGCAACACGTCATCGACCACCCGCTGAAAGGGTTCGTACTGGGTATCGACCGTTTCGGTACCGTAGTCAAAATAGAGCCGGTGAGTTTGCGGGTCGGGCAACCGATCCGCCAGGTAATCGGCCATCTTACCCTGCACGGCTGGCCAGTGGGTCGACAGGCACGCGGCAGCGCCGAATATCTCGGGGAATTCACACAGGGCATAGGCCGAAAGCATCCCCCCCATGCTCGACCCCATTAAAAAGGTATCGGCCGTTGCGGGAAGAGTCCGGAAGCGACTGTCGATGAAAGGCTTGAGCTCCTGCACGATGAATTTCAGGTAAGAGTCGGCCAGCGGCCGGCCATATTCCCTGGCATACTCGATTTTTTCCTGCGGGCTTAAATACTCTTCAAAGACCTTCTGGGGATCATACTCCCGGTAGCGTTCGGGAGTGTTCCAGATCCCGACGACCAGCGGTTTTCGAACCGTCCCCTCTGTCAGCAGCCGGCCAATCGCCTCGCGGATCCCCCAGTCCACCCCGGCAAAGGACGTCTGCGGGTCGAACAGGTTCTGTCCGTCCTGGGCGTAAATCACAGGGTACCGCTGGCCGGTCTCAGACTCATAGCCCGGCGGAAGCCAGAGCACGACATTGCGTCGGTGAACAAATTCGGATTGGAATTCGGGGAGCAAAAGGATCTTGCCGCCTTCCTGCCCCCGGCTGTCAAACTCTGCGGTCATCGATCAGTCCGTTATTTCGATTATTTTTTTGGGAGGGGCGCGATTGAACATTCAGCGGCATGCGCGTATTTTCCCGCGACGAGCCTGTCGGGCTTTGCGGGCCGCAAAGAAAAATTGGATGGTTGAGACCAGGCATTCGAGAATTTGAGAGCGAATAGCTGGACTATTTGTCGAAAAGTATCGGAGATATGGGCCAATCAGCCGATTTTGCAGTCGGCTCATGTAAAGTCCGACAGGCTCCCAGC
>NZ_JBFHGD010000294.1:0-3307 GCF_041583255.1 Trichloromonas sp.
AGGAGGAAGGGACAATCAATGAGTTTTTTTATGGGAACGGGAGCTATGAAGCGGTTCACTCAAGGCGTCGGGCTGTTGGGGGGGCTGTTGCTGTTGCTCTGCCCATCGGCACAGGCGGGCAATGAATTTCACCTGAGCAACGATTTCTCAACGACCTACAATGATGTCAGCGGGCCGGGCGACGACCAGTCATCGTTAACCGAAGGGCTTCGCTATCTCGAAATCATTAACCTGTTCGGTAACGGCGAGATGGGAGAGGTGAACTATTCTTTCTCGCTGGGAGCCAAGGTCACCGATGACCCGCGCAATGACTCGGAAAAGTTTTCCCTCACCAACGCAAACGCGCGTTTTACCAACGGCATTCATACCCTGTCCCTGGGTGACACCTTTGAGGCCTTCTCCCAGTATTCTTTAAACAGTTCGGTCAAGGGAGCTTCGTACCGCTATGCCGACGAGAGCAACGCGCTTCCCGATCTCACCCTGGTTTACGGTCTCGCCTATTCCCGTTGGGACAATATGTGGGGTGTGGATGCCATCGAGCGGCAGGTTGCGGGGATGCGTCTGCGGCAGCAGCTTTCCCCCGATTTCTGGGTGGCTCTCAACGGCGTGCACTCCTTCGACCATATCCGGGTCAATGACGCGTCGCTGTTCAAGAGCACTGTCTATTCGCTGGACTGGGAATACCTGCCGATTCCCGGTTTGACCATCCGCGGCGAATCGGCCCTGGCCGATACAACCGAAGACTTTTCTGATCAGCCGGATGCCGACAACGACGGATATGCTCACAAGATCGAAGCGATCGGCGATGGCGGCCCGAGTCGGGTTTCTTTAGAGTACGAGCGGGTTTCGCCCGAATTTCTGACCCTGCTCGGTTCCGCGACCCCCGACCGGGAAAAATTCAAGGCCAAGTGGCGCTACAAGTACACCAAGACGGTGAGCATGAACTTCGGTTTCCTCTGGTATCGCGACAATCTCGACGGTGACAAGGCGTTTCGCACCGATCATTACAAGCCCGAAGTCGGGGTGACGGTGAAACGCCTGTTCGATCGCAGCTATTCAGTCGCTGACCTGACCTACAAATATGACCGGGCCTATGGCGACGATCGCAGCACCACGGACCATTTCGTCAATTTCGGTTATCGCGACCGGTTCGGTATTTTCGACAGCGACACCAACCTCGGGGTCACCTTTTACGACACCAAAGACAACCGCAAAGACGAAGAATTCATCTACAATACCATGCTGAGTACCCGTCACACGGCCGGGGCCTGGGTCTGGAAACCTTCGATCACTGCCGGTGGCTGGACCCTGGATAACGAGCTCGAAGACACCCGCGACCAGGTTTGGGAATACGCCCTCGGACTCGGCGCCGATGTCCCCTCGGCCAAGGTGACCAGTACCTTGAAGATCGGTCAGAACTGGCTGCAAAAAGAGACCGGTACCGATTCACGCAAGAACTTCGCCCGGCTGAACGTCTTTTACCGTCCCGAGTTCCTTTCGCAGTTCAACTATGGCATGCTCTATGTGCGGGCTTTTGTCAACGATTTCGATTACTCGGTGCGGGATCGTGATTTTCGTGAAAACAGCGTGACCGCCGGCATTTCAATCCAGTTCTGATTTGGTCCGTTACCCGGATGATGGGAGATATAAAGATAATGAAAAGAATGTATTTTGCTTTGCTTCTGATAATGGCCATCGGTTTCGTTGCGGATGAAGCCTGTGCCAAGTGGTGGATATTCGGCCAGTCCGAGCAGGAGGTTGCCACCCGCTACCTCTACCTCAACGGCGTCGCCTACGACGAACTCGGCGACAAGGTCACGGTTTACCGGGAATCCCTCGAGCAGGGGAAAGTGGTTTTCAAAGGGCGCGGGCAGGCCGGCAAAAACAAGGTCGGTGCCGTGCAGATCAGCCTCGACGGCGGTGTTACCTGGCAGAAAACGGCACTGGCCGCTGACGGCAGCTTCGAATTTGGCTTTTCTCCGCAAATGGGAGAAACCTACCAGGTCGCCGTCAAAATCCTCGACACCGCCGGCAAGAGCAACGATGTCGAGGCCACCCGCAAGGAGCTGACCGTGTCGGATCGCAACATTAGTGCGGTCGTCCGCGAGGCTCTCGATCAGCTGATCGCCGCCTACCATGGTGAAGATGCCCGCGCTTTCATGGCCCTGGTCGACGAGGATTTCGCTGGCGACGCGACCGTTCTCGACCGTGGGGTGCGCAAGGATTTCACCGCTTTCGATCATCTCGATCTGCGCTATACCCTTAACAACGTCACCTCCGGATCGCAAGGTAAGATTTTCACCTCGATCTCCTTCCGTCGTCAGGTTACCTCGACCCGCAGCGGGCAGACCTATCAGGATCGCGGCGTCACCGAATTCATCTTCGTGCTGAAAGGGGATCAGGCGCTGGTGTCGGCGATGAAACATCCGCTGATCTTCGGTTTGAGCGAAGCCGAAGAGGTGGCGACCGGCACGGTGAATCTGGCGGAAAACGATGAAGTATTGATTATTGATGAATCCGGGGCATTGCGGCTTGGATCGGTGGATGAGGCTGCCAGCGACGAAGATGGCGGTGGTGACGGGCCTACCCCCATGAATTTTGCGATGCAATTTCTTGACTACCCCATGTTGACGTTAACTTTCGATATTCCGGGTTTCGTAACCGGGAGCGACTACAAACGGGTTCTTCAGTGGAGCACCAGCCCCGGAGGTCCCTGGCAGGATGATGACGAAATGATTTTTTCACAGGTCTCCTTCACTGAATTTACCGTGCATTGTCGGGGGGAAATATGGGATGCGGGGCATATCTATTACCGTCTCGCTATCGAGAGCATTTCCGATGGGGATCGTAGTGGCTGGAGTAACGTGGTAACGGTTCCCTAAAGTCTTCTGGTTGTGTTTTTTGGTTCCACGTCTGAAGCGTTGCTATGCGGCAGGAAAGGTCGGTATGCCGAACCGGACCTGCCGCATTTTTGTTGTTTTTTAACCCGAAAATGTTGAGTGGTAACGTTCATAGAAGGGCAACAGCCTGATTAAATACTAACCACCTTGGTTTCGGTCGTCTGCCGTATGCTGGGGCGCCGGGAGGAAGACTCTATGACAAAGATATGGCCGATCACTTTTGGGATTTTAATGTGTGGCGTCTTTTGCTTGCTGACTTCTGCATCCTATGCACTGTCTGCAGAAGACATGGCCAGTGAACGTGCCATGTCTATGGAAAATATCAGGAAAGCTGAAAATAGTATTCAAGTGGCGGCCACACCTGTTTTGGCCGCACTCACCGCAATCCAGCGGGCAGAGCAATGGAA
>NZ_JBFHGD010000295.1:0-3306 GCF_041583255.1 Trichloromonas sp.
CTGGTAGACGCCCCCTTCGGGGGAAAGCTTTTCCATGATCTCACGCTTGCCGCCGAAGGCGCCGACCGGCAGGCCGCCGCCGATGATCTTGCCGAGGCAGACCAGGTCGCCGCGGACGCCGAATCGCTCCTGGGCGCCGCCGTAGGCGACCCGGAAGCCGGTCATGACCTCGTCGATGATCAACAGGATCCCTTCCGCGGTGCACAATTCGCGCAGCCCTTCGAGAAAACCGGCCTTCGGTGCCACGCAGCCCATGTTGCCGGCGATCGGCTCGAGGATGATGCAGGCGATTTCGCCCTTGTTGGCGGCGACCAGTGCCTTGGTTTCAGCGAGATCGTTGTAGGTGGCGGTCAGGGTGTATTTGGCAAAATCGGCCGGCACCCCGGGGGAGGTCGGCACGCCGAAGGTGGCGGCGCCGGAGCCGGCCTTGACCAGCAGCGAGTCGGCGTGGCCGTGGTAGCAGCCGTCGAACTTGAGGATCTTGTCGCGGCCGGTGTAGCCGCGGGCCAGGCGGATGGCGCTCATGGTCGCCTCGGTGCCGGAGGAGACCATCCGCACCTTTTCGATATTGGGATAGGCCTCGCGGACCATCTCGGCCAGGGTGATCTCTTTCTCGGTCGGCGCGCCGAAGGAGGCGCCGCTGGCGGCCGCCTGCTGGATCGCCTCGACCACCTTCGGGTGGCAGTGGCCGAGAATCATCGGCCCCCAGGATCCGACGTAGTCGATATAGGCGTTGCCGTCGGCGTCGTAAATTTTCGAACCTTCGGCGCGGGCGATGAAAATCGGGTCGCAGCCGACCGACTTGAAGGCGCGGACCGGGCTGTTGACCCCGCCGGGGATGATATTCTTGGCCTGAGCGAAGAGCGCCGCGGATTTCTGGTGATTCATGGATGCCCCCTATACTGGTTGATCGGCCCGAAGACAGCGGCCGGATGGTTCAAGGATACGGATTCCGAGTGCTTAACACAGCCCATTCCCCCTTGTCAAGAAGTGCGCCGCCCGACGGTGACAAGCCGGCGACTCGCGCGAGTAAATCCACCCCGGGCTTTTCCTTTTTTCATTATTGGATACAATATATATCCTTATTGACGGAAATCATCCGTTTATTGTCCGCTTTAGCATGTACCTCGCCGCTGGCGGCACAAACACTTTTTGCAGGCTTGAAATCATGGTCAAACGGATTCTGCTCACCATCGTCGGGCTGCTCATCATCATCGGCGTCATCGCCGGCATCAAAGTTCTCCAGATCCGCAAGATGATCGACGCCGGGGCCCAGTTCGCCCCGCCGCCCGAAACGGTGACCACCGCCGTGGTGCGCAGCGAAACCTGGGAATCGCTGCTGACCGCGGTCGGCTCGCTGGAGGCGGTGCAGGGGGTCACGCTGGCCGCCGAACTCCCCGGCAAGGTGACGGAGATCCGCTTCGAGGCGGGGAGCAAAGTCCGCAAAGGGGATGTGCTGCTGCGCCAGGATGTCTCGTCCGAGCAGGCCCAGCTGCCCGGTGCCGAGGCGACTGTGGAACTGGCCCGGCTCAACCTGAACCGGATGCGCGAACTGCTGGCGCAGAAGATCATCTCCCCGGCCGAACTCGACAGCGCCGTGGCCAACCACCAGCAGGCTCTGGCCGCCGCCGACAACATCCGCGCTTCCATGGCCAAGAAGACCATCCGCGCCCCCTTTTCCGGCCGGCTCGGCATCCGTCAGGTCAATCTCGGCCAGATCCTGCGCGAGGGGGACGCCATCGTCTCGCTGCAGGCCCTCGATCCGATCTTTGTCAATTTTCTGCTGCCGCAGCAGCAGCTCGGCCAGCTCCGGGTCGGGATGCTGGTACGGCTGACGACCGACGCCCTGCCGGGACAGGAGCTGCGCGGCGCCATCACAGCCATCAGCCCCGAAATCGATGCCGCCACCCGCAACATCCGCATCCAGGCGACCGTAGCCAATGCGGATGAACAGCTGCGGCCAGGGATGTTCGCCAGCGTGGCGGTGGAGTTGCCCGGGCAGCTGCAAGGCCTGGTGATCCCGGCCACCGCCGTCCTTTATGCCCCCTACAGCGACTCGGTCTTCGTGGTCGAGGAGCAGGCGGATGAAAAGAGCGGTCAAAAAGGGCTGCTGCTGCGCCAGCAGTTCGTGCGGCTAGGCGCCAAGCGGGGGGACTTTGTCGCCGTGACCTCGGGACTGGGCGAAGGCGACACCCTGGTCAGCACCGGGGTCTTCAAGCTGCGCAACGGCCAGTCGGTGGTGGTGGACAACACCCTGGCGCCGGAGTTTCAGCTGGCGCCGAAACCGGAGAACAACTGACGTTAAATCTGCCACGGAGACACAGAGTCACAGAGAAGTGCCTGTGACCCTTATTCACTCCCTGTGTCTCCGTGCCTCTGTGGCTAATCTTTTCGAATTAACTGAGCTTTCCCATGAAATTCACCGACCTGTTCATACGCCGTCCGGTGCTCGCCCTGGTGATCAGCTTCGTCATCATCATCGCCGGGCTGCAGGCGGTCCGCACCCTCAACGTGCGCCAGTACCCACAGAGTGAAAACTCGACGGTTACCGTCACCACCGTCTATGTCGGCGCCAGCGCCGACCTGGTGCGCGGCTTCATCACCACCCCGCTGGAGCGGGCCATCGCCGCCGCCGACGGCATCGATTACCTCGAATCCCAGAGCAGGCTCGGGCTGTCGACCATTACCGCCCGCCTCAAGCTCAACTACGACGCCACCAAGGCGCTGGCTGAAATCAGCTCGAAAGTCGACCAGGTGCGCGCCGACCTGCCGCCCGAGGCGGAAGTGCCGGTCATCAACATCGAGTCGGCCGACAGCCAGTTCGCCTCGGCCTACCTCAGCTTCACCTCCGACCTGCTGCTGCAGAACGAAATCACCGACTACCTGGTGCGCATTGTTCAGCCCCGGCTGTCGGCCCTTGAAGGGGTGCAGCGGGCCGACATTCTCGGCGCCCGCACCTTCGCCATGCGCATCTGGCTCAAGCCCGAGCGGATGGCGGCCTTCGGCATCAGCCCGGCCCAGGTGCGCCAGGCCCTGGCCGCCAACAATTTTCTGGCCGCCCTCGGCCAGACCAAGGGGGCGCTGATCCAGGTCAACCTCACCGCCGACACCAACCTCAACTCGGTGGCCGAGTTCCAGCGCCTGGTGGTGCGCGAACAGGACGGGGCCATCGTCCGCATCGGCGACATCGCCGATGTCTCCCTGGGGGCGGAGAGCTACGACGCCGAGGTGCGTTTCTCGGGACAGACCGCCGTCTTCATGGGGATCTGGCCGCTACCCAACGCCAACGCCCTCGACGTCATCAAG
>NZ_JBFHGD010000296.1:0-3232 GCF_041583255.1 Trichloromonas sp.
AAAACGAACCTCGGCCTCGTGAAACATCCCGTGGAGGATGCTCTGATGCATTTCGTACTGCATCTCGACATTTTCGATTTTCAACTTTTCCCAGAAAGTGAACACGTTGTTGCCATGCACGGTGTTTCTCGAAACGCCGAAAAAAGACTCCGCCGCCTTGTTCAGCAGCACCAGGCGATCCTCTTCGTCGCTGACCAGGATGGCATCGGAAGCATCCTCGAGCAGAGAGCGGTACATTTCACGACTGCGGCCGAGTTCGGTGCCGATCTGTTCCTGCCGCTCGTAAGAAAGCTGGAGTTCGCGGTTGGTCTCTTCGAGCTCCCGGTAATTTTCGCCGATCTGCTGATCACGCTCCTTAAGGGACGCTGCCATTTCCTGGAGGGCGGTGCCCAGCTCAGAAAAGTCCGGGGTCGACATGGGCGGCACGATGACCTTGAAATTGCCGGCGGCAATTTCTTTGGCGACATCGCAGAGACGATGAATGGGGCCGACCAGGTCCCGCCGGATAAAAAGGAACACCAGGGCAAAAATCACCAGAAAAGCCGTGCCGAAAATAACCAAAGAACGCTGAAAGGCCTTTTCGGTACGATCCTGCAGGATGGTGTCCGGAAATCCGATACGGATTCGCCCGGCCAGCTGGCCACCGGCATCGAACAGAGGAGCAGATAGATCGTAGACCTTGCCCCAGCGTGTCGTCATCAGCAAAGCGGTCGAATCGTTGAGAGCCTTGAGAAACTGGACACCGGTAAAAAAATGAAAGGAAGGATCACTGGAATAAAGGGGCTGCCCAACCGTGTTTTCGATGAGACAATAGCTGATTTCAGGATCACTGCCGACGATCTCCTGGCAACGGGCATTGATCCCTTCGAGTTCGTCGAGCGGAAGTCCCAGGGCCAGAACTTTTTCAATCGAGGCCTTCAATTCAGCAGAGACGCTCTGGCAACGCAACACCAGACCGTCACGATAATCACGCCTGAACCCCTCGATGTTCAACGCGGTATTGACCGCTATCGTCAGGCCGAGAACCAGGAACACAAATATAAGAATGCGTTTTTCAAGTGTATTTTTCATGGCTTAGGCTGACTGCGATTCATGTAATTAATGCAACTAAAAGCAATTGTACGGTTACAGAGACAGGCAGTTCAGAAGAGATGCTTTTGACCTTGCAATCAGGAGTGGCTGAAGAGAAAAACCATTTACCTTTATTGTGCGCTCAGGTAGACTCACACACGAAAAAAACGACTAACACCCATTAGCCACAACAGAATTTTTCTATCACAGTACCACCAAAAGAGCAATGACTCATTCATGCCATTCCAATGAATAATGGTTGACGACTCTGGCTCCATTGTCTATGATTTTACATTCCAACAATCATTTAAGTGCCTGTCTATTGAGACTTCGGTAAGAGACTAATATCTTTAAGATTTTCAAAAGGAGAAAATTCATGGCAACTAAAATTGCGATCAATGGCTTCGGGCGCATTGGCAGAAACGTTTTCCGCGCGGCTGCGGACATGAAAAACATTGAAATCGTCGCCGTTAACGACCTCACTGATGCGGCAACCCTGGCCCACCTGCTCAAATACGACTCGGTTCATGGCACCTTCAAGGCAACCGTTAAGGCTGGCGACGGTGAAATCATTGTCAATGGCAAGCCGGTCAAGGTTCTCAAATCGCGTGACCCGGCGACCCTGCCCTGGAAAGAACTCGGCGTCGATATCGTCATCGAATCAACCGGCCTTTTCACCGACCAGGAGTCCGCCTCCAAGCATATCCAGGCCGGCGCCAAAAAGGTCATCATCAGCGCACCCGGTAAGGGCGTCGACCTGACCGTCTGCATGGGAGTTAATGAAGGTGACTACAGCGCCGCCAGCCACAATGTTATCTCCAATGCATCCTGCACCACCAACTGCCTGGCACCGGTGGCTAAAGTCCTGCTCGAAAACTTCGGTATTGTCAAAGGGATGATGACCACCATTCACTCCTACACCAACGACCAGCAGATCCTCGACCTGCCCCACAGTGACTTGCGCCGGGCCCGTGCTGCCGCCCTGTCCATGATTCCTACGACGACGGGCGCTGCCAAGGCGGTTTCGCTGGTATTGCCGGCACTCAAGGGAAAACTGGACGGCCTCGCCGTACGCGTCCCGACCCCTAACGTTTCGATGGTCGACCTGGTGGTTGAAACCGAGAAAACAACAACGGTCGCCGAAGTCAACGCGGCCCTCAAAAAAGCCGCCGAAGGACCACTCAAGGGAATTCTCGTCTTCTGTGAAGAGCCGCTGGTATCCTGTGACTTCAACGGATCCCCCGCCTCGTCGACCATCGATGCAGGTTGCACCAATGTCATTGGCGGCAACATGGTCAAGGTGATGTCCTGGTACGATAACGAATGGGGCTATTCGAACCGCGTGCTCGACCTGGTCGGCTACATCTTGTCCAAATAAAATAACCTGATGCGACTTCGGGCAGGATCGTCAGATCCTGCCCTTTAATTTATCCGCCCCGATCATCCTAACGGAGTCCTCGATGTTCAACAAAGTCACCGTCAAAGATCTCGACTTTAAAGGTAAACGTGTTTTCTGCCGCGTCGATTTCAACGTGCCCCTCGACGACAATCGCACGATCACCGACGATACCCGCATCGTAGCCGCCCTGCCGACCATCCGCCACATCATCGAAAAGGGTGGCAAACTGATTCTCGCCTCCCATCTCGGTCGTCCCAAGGCCCAGGTCAACCCGAAATACAGCTTGGCGCCAGTGGCTCCCTACCTGGCCGACCTGCTTGGCCGCAAAGTCATCATGGCTCCCGATTGTATCGGCCCGGAAGTTGAAAAACTTGTGGCCGGGATGCAGGATGGCGATGTAGTGCTGCTGGAAAACGTGCGCTTCTACGCAGGCGAAGAAAAAAACGATCCTGCCTTTGCCGGGAAACTGGCGACACTGGCCGATCTCTACGTCAACGATGCTTTCGGCACCGCTCATCGCGCCCATGCCTCGACCGAGGGTGTCGCCCGCATCCTGACTCCGGCGGCGGCCGGATTTCTTATGGAAAAAGAACTTCTTTATCTGGGACAGGCGCTTGCCGCCCCCAAGCGGCCTTTTGTCGCCGTTCTCGGCGGAGCCAAGGTCAGCGATAAAATTACCGTCATCGAAAACCTGCTCGGCAAAGTCGATGCCCTTCTGATCGGCGGCGGCATGGCCTACACCTTTCTCAAAGCTCAGGGAGC
>NZ_JBFHGD010000297.1:0-3180 GCF_041583255.1 Trichloromonas sp.
CCATCCGGGACAAGCAACCAACGCGGCGGCCTGCTATGACGGCTGGCATGGAATGTTTGACCGCAAGCCCGGCTTAACCGGGGTCGAAGTCCATCATGACCTCGGCGTGGAGCAGAATTATCAGGCCTATATGGCGGGGAATCCCCTAGCCGGGGGACCTCCCGGGCAGAACAGTGGAAAACAGGTCGCCGGTGGCCCTTATCGTCCGGCTGAATTTGCCGAGAATGGCCGTCGTCCTGGGCCGCCTGGCGGTGACGGCCCCGATTCCGGTGGCGGCCCGCCTCGCGGTGGCGGCCCGCCTCGCGGTGGCGGCCCCAAAGAGGGGGGCCCTCCTCCCGGAATGTCGGGCGGCAGTTCGGTCGGCGGTTCTTCTGCCGGCATGTCCATCCATAAATCGGAGGGGTTGGTCCCTACCAACGAGAAGGGCGCCTCCAATATCCCGGGCCTCTACGCCGCAGGGGATGCTCTCGGTTCCTACATGGCAGGCGCAATCTACACTCAGGTCGGCTCTTCACTGGCCGGATCAGCGGTTCAGGGGGCCATCGTCGCCGAGGCCGCCGCAGAATACTGCAAAGGGGTGACGCTGCCCGCGATCTCAAAGTCCAGAATCACGACTATCGAGGAGGAGATCCTCGCCCCCTTAAAGAGAGAGAAAGGTTACGGCCCTGCCTGGGTGACCCAGACACTGCAGGGGATCATGTTTCCCAACTTTGTGCTCTATATCAAAAAGGAGAATCTGCTGAAGGCGGCTTTGGCGTATGTCGAAGAATTGCGGGATCATCACCTGCCGATGCTGAGGGCGGCCGACCTCCACGAACTGCGGCTGGCCCACGAGACCGCCAACATGATTGTCAACGCGGAGATGAAGCTCAAGGCATCGATCCTGCGCAAAGAGAGCCGCTGCAGCCATTACCGGCTCGATTACCCTGACGTGGATACTGAAAACTGGAACGCCTGGATCAATATCTACAAAGGGAGTGACGGTGAAATGAAGTTTGAGAAACAGGCTTTTGATCGCTGGCCAGCGTAACTGAGAACGATCATCTTTTTAGTCACCATACCCCAACCATAAATACGGCTCAATCTGGTTATACAGATTGAGCCGTTACTGAAGAACGCACGAACTTGATTTTCCAAAATGAAAAAATTACCCGGTCGCCACCCTGCTCTTCATCCTGCCCAGACAAACCAGCGCCAATGCCGTCACCCCCAGCAGCACCAGCAGAAAGCCCCACCAGCCCCAGTACCGGTAGGCATAGCCGGGCAGATAGGAGCCGAGGGTGCCGCCGCCGTAATAAAAGGCGACGTACAGTCCGTTGACCATCCCCTTGTTGCCTTCCACCAGCCGATTGACCAGCCCCGAGGCGGTGGCGTGGACCAGGAACATCGCCGCGCAGAAGAGGAACATGTCGGCAAACAGCAGCTCGACCCGCTGTGCCGAAAGCCCGAGCAGGGCGATGCCGAAGACCAGCAGCCCCAGGGCCATGGCCCGGCGTTCGCCGCCGAGCCAGCGCCCCACGGCGACCGCCCCCAGCGACGTGACAATTCCCATGGCGTAGCCGCTGTACATCAGGCCGATGCGCAGTTCGTTGGCCTCGGCGTACAGTTCGGTCAGGCGGAAGGGGAGAAAATTCATCACCGCGGCAAAGGTGAAAAAGAGACCGAAAACCATCAGGTAAAGGGGCAGCACCCCCGGTTGCCGCAGGACGTCAAAGACCAGCCGGCGATGGGGACGCACCAGGCTGAGTCCGGTAGCGGCGGGCAGACGCCGCAACAGAAAAAAGCAGAGCAGCAAACTCGCCGCCAGCACCAGGAAGCTGGTGCGCCAGCCGAAGCTGGTGGCGATCAACCCGGAGCAGGCTCGCCCGAGAAAACCGCCGAGGATGGTGGCGGCGATGTAGATCGCCATGGTTCGCTGAACCTGCGCCCCCCGTGACAGGGTCGACAGCTGGGTCATCAGCGAGGTGAGGATGGCCGGCACCAGCAATCCCTGCAGCAGCCGCAGGGTCAGCAGCTGGGAGAATTCGGGGGCCAGGTAGAAAGCCACCTCGGAGAGAGCCAGCAGCAGCACCGCCGTCCGCAGCAGGCGCAGGGCGGCGAAGGATTCGAGCAGGTAGCCGTAGAAGAGCGGGGCCAGGCAGAGGGGGATGAAGGTCACCGTGGTCAGCGCGGCAGCGGCCTCGCGACTGACCCCGAATTCGGCCATCAGCACCGGCAGCAGCGGCTGCGGGGCATAGAGGGCCGAAAGGGTCAGTATGGTGGTGAAAATAAGAACGGCCAAGCCGGCAGGGCGCCCAGGCGCTGCCGGCTTGACCGTGTTATCAGCGGTTTGATTCATAATTCCAGGTGTCGTCAGGCCAGTCGGCGCAGCACGTAGTTGAGAATGCCGCCGCTCTGGTAATAACCGACCTCGTTGGCGGTATCGATCCGGCAGAGGGTGGTGATCTCCTGCCGGCTGCCGTCGGCGCGCCGGATGACCAGCCGGATCTCCTGTCCCGGCTGCAGCGGCGTCTGCTGACCGACCAGGTCGATGGTCTCGCTGCCGTCGAGCGCCAGCGACTTGCGCCCTTCGCCGGGCTGGAACTGCAGCGGCAATACCCCCATGCCGATCAAATTGGAGCGGTGGATGCGCTCGTAACTCTCGGCCAGCACCGCCTTGACCCCGAGCAGCAGCGTCCCCTTGGCGGCCCAGTCGCGGCTGGAGCCGGTGCCGTACTCCTTGCCGGCGACGATGACCAGCGGCGTCCCCTCTTTCTGGTAACGCATGGCGGCGTCAAAGATGCTCATTTCCTCGCCGCTCGGCAGATGGCGGGCGAAGCCCCCTTCGGTGCCCGGCACCATCTCGTTGCGCAGGCGGATGTTGGCAAAGGTGCCGCGCATCATCACCTCGTGGTTGCCGCGCCGGGAGCCGTAGGAGTTGAAGTCGGCCGGGTCGATCCCGCGCTCGCGCAGGTAGACGCCGGCCGGACTGTCGGCCGCGATGCTGCCGGCCGGAGAGATATGGTCGGTGGTGATGGAGTCGCCCAGCAGGGCGAGGATGCGCGCCCCTTCGAAGCCGGCCAGTCCCTCGGGATCCGCCTCGCGCACGGCGAAAAAGGAAGGCTCCTTGACGTAGGTCGAGGCGGCATCCCAGGCGTAGGTCTTCCCCTCGGGGATCGGCAGGGTGCGCCAGCTCTCTTC
>NZ_JBFHGD010000298.1:0-3152 GCF_041583255.1 Trichloromonas sp.
GATCAAGGCGAAAGAAGAGATCGCCATTCTGAAGGCCAACAAGCGGAACGTGGTCTGGACCGTTGGCGGGATCATCGTCATTGCCCTGGTCGTTTTGGGCTCTTTTTTCCGTTTGCAGAACCAGCACCTCGCGAGGGTTCGCCAGATGGAGAGTCAGGTACAGCAGGCGGAGCGGCTTGGCGCCCTCGGCCGCTTGACCGCGGGAGTTGCCCACGAAGTCAGGAATCCCCTCAACGCTATCAGCCTGGCTGTGCAGCGGCTTCACCGCGAACGACCGGGTCCGATTACCGAGCTGATCCGCGACGAGATCAGGCGTCTCAACCAGATCGTTGAAGATTTTGTCGGGGTGGCCCGTAATTCAAAAGTTGAGCTGCAGCCTGGCAATCTGGTCGAAGTCCTCGACAATGTCTTCCACCTTATGGACCCGGAGGCCAAAGCACGGGGGATCGTCCTGAATGCGGACTATGAGATCGGGGTCTGCCAGGTGCTGATGAACCCCGACAAACTGAAGCAGGCAGTCATCAACATCCTCAAAAACGCCATCGAGGCGTCCGCCGACTCAGGGAAAGTCCAGCTGACACTCCTGGTCGATGCCGGCCGGTGGGCTATGGTTGCCATTCACGATACGGGAGAGGGACTCCCGCCGGAAGATTGCGACCGACTGTTCGAACCGGGATTCACCACCAAGGAGAAAGGGCTCGGCCTGGGGCTTGCCCTGGCGCATGAAATCGTTGGAGCGCACGGCGGCAAGATCGTCATGAAAGGGAATACGGCGGTGGGGACGACTGTCGAACTCCGGCTCCCCCTCTGGCCGGGCGGCACTCCGGCATCAACCGAAGAGGCATAAAATCCGATGAAACAGATGAAGATACTGGTTTCCGAGGACGGAGACAGCCAACGCACCATGCTGTGCGCCGCCCTTGGCGAAGAGGGGTTCGAAGTCTCCGAAGCCCGCAGCGCCGAGGAGGCGCTGAGTCTGATGAAGACCGATTTTTTCGACCTCCTGATCACAGATTACAAAATGTCCGGGATGAACGGCCTCGAGCTGCTCGAAGCGGTCAAGCGCCGCACCCCCGAGACGGACGTAATCATGATGACCGCCTTCGGCACGGTGGAGACGGCAATCCAGGCCCTCAAGCTTGGAGCGGTGGACTACATCACCAAGCCGCTGGAACTGGAAGAGCTACTGCTGCAGATAGGCCGGATCGGCCGGAACCGGGCCCTGACCAGGGAGAACGAACTGCTGCGCAAAAACCTGGCGGAGAAAGGAATAGCCTCCAAGCAGATCATCTACCAGAGCGAAGCGATGGGCAGGGCGATCAACCTCGCCAGCCGGGTGGCGGCGAGCGACGCAACTGTCCTGATCGAAGGGGAAAGCGGTACCGGCAAGGAGCTGATCGCCCGCCTGATCCATCAACTCAGCCCCCGCTCCAGCCAGCCGCGGGTAACCGTCAACTGCATGGCCCTACCGGAGACCCTGCTCGAAAGCGAGCTGTTCGGCCATGAAAAAGGCGCCTTCACCGGGGCCACCCAGAGCCGCATCGGCAGGTTCGAGGAAGCGGACGGCAGCACCCTTTTTCTCGACGAGATAGGGGATCTGTCCCCCGCCATCCAGGTCAAGCTGCTCCGTTTTCTCCAGGAACACGAATTTCAGCGCCTCGGTTCGAACCGAACCCTGCATTCCGACGCGCGGATCATCACCGCCACCAATCGCAGCCTGCCGGAGTGTATCAGCAAAGGAACCTTTCGCGAGGACCTCTACTATCGGCTCAACGTGGTTTCCATCCGCCTGCCGTCTCTGCGGGAACGGAAGGAGGATCTCCCCCTGTTGACCGAGCATTTTCTGAAAAAGTCCGCCAATCGCTACCGCAAGCAGGTCGTCGAGTTTTCCGCCGAGGCTCGCGATCAGCTGATGGCGTACGACTACCCCGGCAACGTACGCGAACTGGAGAACATCATCGAACGGGCTGTGGTCATCACCGACGGGCCTGTGGTCACCCCCGCCGAGCTCCCTTTTCACAGCGGAGGCGCCGAGTTTCAGCCGAATCCCGTGTCGTCCGACGGTACCCTGGGGGCGGCGGTCGAGCGGGTTGAACGGCAGATGATCCGGCAGGCCCTGCGGGAGCACAAAAACAACAAGAGTCGCGCGGCCGAGCAGCTCGGCATCAGCGAGCGGGTGCTGCGCTACAAGGTGAAGAGGCTTAAGCTGTAGACCCGACGCAGGTCGTCGATTGCAAACACTTCAGAGCGCCCGCCTCCTCTCAGGATGCGGGCGCTTGCATTTCGACGTGCCGGACCGGCAGCGTTCAGGTTGGGAGTGGACAGGGATAATCCCGCAGAACTGCATGGATCGAAAGTAAAAAAGGCCCCCGCCGTGAGGCGGGGGCCGATATCAACGGGGCCTTGAGTATCAGGCCCAGGTTAGGTTGTTACGGACGGGTGGCCCCGTACGAACCGGTCGTCCCTTCGGGTGCACCGAACCACTCGGCAGCGGTCGGATAGGTGGTCGCATCGATGGAGATGCTGCCGTCCAGGACCTTGTTGTCAAGCCAGTCGATGGAGTCGAAGATCAGGCGCTTGGCATAGTAGCGGTTGTGAGCGTAGGCGCCAGCTTCGTGATGCAGCATGCTGTAGTTGTGCATCGCACCGCCATGACCCTGGTCCGTTGCCGACCCGCTGAAGTAGGGGTAGTCAGCAATCGGCGCGGTGCCGGCGGTGGTCAGAGCCGCTGCCAGCACATCGAGAGCCTGGTGATAACCGTGGGCCTCGTGGTTCATCTCGGCACCAGCCGCGTCGACCTGCTCCTGGGTGACGACGGTGGGAACGGCGGCCGTGCCGTCCCAGATGTTCTGAGTCGTCCCGATCTGGCTTTCGGCAACGAAGAGGGCATGCTCTCCGTCATGGCACGAGACGCAATTGGTGGCGGTAATGGCGGTGATCTCGCCTGCCTCGTCCTTGGCGACGACGTCGTAGGTGTGACTCCGACCGGGGGTGCTCATGTGACAGTCGGCGCAGCCGATGCCGTCATGGGCGAAGTAGACCTGGTCAGCATAGTTCTTCCCAGCGTACTCGTAACCGACCCGGGTCAGACCCTGGTTGATGACGGCGCCGGCGACCATGTAGTGCGTCTTGGTGCCACCGGTCACTGCAGC
>NZ_JBFHGD010000299.1:0-3098 GCF_041583255.1 Trichloromonas sp.
CCCCCGGGCCTCAACCGCCCTGGCATCCGCATGAAAAACTTTCCTGAAAGCAGCCGCTCTGGTAATCTCAAGTGTCGCCACCTGAAAGGAGCGTCGCCATGATGAAATCGCGCCGGGAAAATGCCTCATCCGCGAAACCCGACCCCTCCCCTCCCCTCTCGCCGGAGAGCGAAAAGCCCCCCTGCTGAGGCCCGCCCGTCTCCGCCGGCGGCGGGGAGATCAGCGAGAAGGTGCCGGGATTCCTCGGGTGGTTGCAGAGTCCGGTCGGCCGGGTGCCGCGGATCTCGGGAGAGCTGCGATTCAGCGACCGAACCGGGCGGTGGAAGGCCCGCTGGGGGATCGGCCGCCACTCGTACCTGGTCCCGCCCGGGCTCTACGCCATCGGCTCGCCCGACCCGCAGAGCCCGGTGCTCGTCACCGCCAACTACAAGATGTCCTACGACATCCTCCGCCACACCCTCCACGGCCGGAACCTCTGGCTGCTGGTGCTGGAAACCTTCGGCATCAACGTCTGGTGTGCCGCCGGCAAGGGGAGCTTCGGCACGGCGGAACTGGTTCACCGCATCGAGGCGGCGCGCCTTGCCGAGGCGGTCAGCCACCGCACCCTCCTGTTGCCGATCCTCGGCGCCCCCGGCGTCGCCGCCCATGAAGTCGCCAGGAAGACCGGTTTTCGCATCCGCTACGCGACCATCCGCGCCGCCGACCTGCCGGAGTACCTGGATAACGGGAGGGTGACCACCCCGGCGATGCGGGAGCTGACCTTCACCCTGGCTGAGCGGCTCGTCCTCGTGCCGGTGGAGGTGGTGCTAGCCCTCAAACCGACCCTGCTGATCACCCTTCTGCTCCTTCTGCTCGGCTGGACGACCCGAGATATCTCCGCCGGGCTCTCTCTAAGCGGAGCCTTTCTGGGGGCGCTGGCCGCGGGCACGGTCGCGGCCCCCATCCTCCTGCCGTGGCTGCCGGGCCGAAGCTTTGCCGTCAAAGGCGCCCTGACCGGCCTCGCCTGGAGCCTCCTCTGGTACGCCCTGGGCGGAAAAAGCCTCGGCCTCACCGCAGCCGCCGGCACCTGCCTCGCCCTGACCGCCGTGAGCGCCTTCTACGCCCTCAATTTCACCGGCAGCACACCCTTCACCTCCCGATCCGGCGTAAAGAAGGAGATGCGCACGGCCCTGCCCGCGATGCTGGCCGCCCTTAGCGGCGCGCTGCTGCTCTGGGGCTGGGCGGCGTTTGCCTGAAAGGCTTGACGATGCGAGACTTTAGATACCTTGAAGATGTCACGACCCTCCGCCTCGATGTCGATCTCTGCATCGGTTGCGGCCGCTGCCTGGAGGTCTGCCCCCACGGCGTCTTCACCCTCGAAGTATCCAAAGCGCGCCTGACCGACCCGGACGCCTGCATCGAGTGCGGCGCCTGCGCCAAAAACTGCCCCGTGACAGCCATCGCCGTCGATACCGGTGCCGGCTGCGCTTACGGACTGATCAGCGAGTGGCTGCAGGGGATGAATATCGGGAGGAAGAAGGGATGCCGCTGATCGTTTGAATGCTGCGCCATTGAAGAACATGACACTAGATCCTGTACTGTCAGCTATTTCCCTTGACAATAAGTCTCACAAAGGAATAAGGATAAGGAGTTTTCAGTATTGTTCTCTTAGATTTAATCAGGGGAAACGATGTCTGACTCATCCAGGATTACAACCTGAATTTGAAACCAAAACCCGCATCGTCGATCAATGACGATTTGCGGGTTTTTTTGTGGGGATAGGGCAAAGGCGGGGGGCAACGACTAAGGGCGGAAAAGGTGAGGAGAGTTCGGCTGCTGGGCACCATGAGGTAAGCGTCCCGGGACTCGGAAGCCCTTGGGGTCAGATACTTTCTTAATAAATCCCCGTCAAGACATCGTTTTCTATTCTAACATTTGATCAGGAGGGAAAAATGTTTCGTTTTTTGCACGCTGCCGATATTCATCTCGACAGCCCGCTAATCGGTCTAGAACTCTCTGAGGATGCACCCGTTGATCAGATCCGGGGCGCAACCCGAAAGGCCTTGGACAACCTTGTCGAGTTGGCCATTCGGGAGGAAGTCGCCTTCGTTCTTCTGGCCGGGGATATCTACGACGGGGATTGGAAAGACTTCAATACCGGACTTTTTTTCAACCAGCGGATGATAAAACTCAGAGATGCGAACATCCCTGTTTTTATTGTCTCGGGAAACCACGACGCCGCCAGCCAAATCACCAAAAGTCTCCGGTTGCCGGAGAACGTTTTCATCTTCTCTACTCGAAAGCCGGAAACTCGGCTGCTGCAAAACCTCAATGTCGCCATCCATGGACAAAGCTTTGCCAGTCGGGCGATCAGCCAGGATCTGAGTAGTGGTTATCCTCTGCCCCAAAGCGGCTGCTTCAATATCGGTCTTCTCCATACGGCTCTGAGCGGACGAGCCGGACATGAGCCCTACGCGCCCTGCACGGTCGATGCTTTGAAGGCCAAGGGTTATCAGTATTGGGCATTGGGTCATGTCCATAACCGCGAAGAGGTCCTCCAAGATCCTTGGATTGTCTTTCCGGGAAACCTTCAAGGACGACACATCCGGGAAACCGGCCCAAAGGGATGTACTCTGGTGACGGTCGAAGCCCAGGAGGTCACCCTGGTTGAGCATGTCGACCTTGATGTTCTGCGCTGGCAGTTATGCAAAGTCGATGTCTCCGGCTGCCGGAATGTGGACGAGGTTTATGAACGCACCCAGGTGAGCCTTGAAAAAACGTTGGCCGAGGGTGATGGCCGGCCGGTCGTGGCCCGGCTTGAATTGCATGGCACAACCGCCGCACATCAGAAGCTCCAGGCTCAGTCGGCCCATTGGACTGAAGAATTCCGCAGTTTGGCGATCAATCTGGGCGGGGAAGGTCTCTGGCTGGAGAAGGTTCGCTTCAAGACCAAAGAACAGATGAACATCGATGCGCTCATTCAGGGGGACGAAGCTCTTGGCGGCTTGGTACATAGTCTTCTCAATCTGCAAATGGATGCCGACAAGCTCAGGGAGCTTGATCCTGAGATCGACGCCTTTCTTAATAAACTTCCTCCTGAACTTCGAGGCGGCGAAGAG
>NZ_JBFHGD010000300.1:0-3025 GCF_041583255.1 Trichloromonas sp.
CCACCACCATCCGGGAGACGGCGACGGCATGACCTTATCCAGGTCCGTTCCGTTGATCAGCGCACAAAAACCAGTCCCATCAAAAACTTTCGCCAGCAGTGGGCGCGCGGTTGCCTCAGCCCTCTGTTCAGTGCCGCGCCAATCCTCTTTCAAATGGCCGCTGGTGATTACCTTTAAATAGACCCGCAGCTTATCGCCTGGCGGCGGCTCGGGGGCAGCGCCCGTCAGCAGCGTTTCGGCACAGCCGGCCAGCAGGCAGCAGACCAGCAGCATCCAGCATAGAAAGATCCGGCAATATCCCCTCGCGTGCATAGCACCTCAAAACAAATGGGGGAGCGTTCGTCAGCTGTCCCGATCTCCCCCTACGGGATCGGTCAGGGCTGCGGGACCGGCGTCTAATGCAGTTTGGCGCCGACGCAGAAAATGCAGACCGGCTGCAATTCGTAAAGTCCGCTTGCGGGATTATACGCAGAGACATGCTTGAGGTGGAGGCCGCAGGTGGTTTTGTAGCAGACGGTGCAGGCTACGCCTTCGCCGGTCTGCGACTTATGATCGCAGACGTGGCAGATCCAGGGGCTTGGCCTGGCGCCATCCATTCCGCATTCTGCGTTTTCTTCGCACATGGCTTTAAAATCTGGCGGGAGTTTTTTCTTCATTACGATATAATGCCAGTCATCCGCGTAAAAAACAATCCTCTCACCGCTCGAGGTGACCATGAAAAAACTCGCCGTGCTCGGCGTCGGCCTGCTCGCCGTCATCTACCTGCTCAACCCGGGGGCCGGCATTTTCGAGCTCATCCCCGACAACCTCCCCTACATCGGCAATCTCGACGAAGCCGCCGCGGTGGCGCTGCTGCTCGGCTGCCTGCGCTATTTCGGCATCGACCTGACCAGCATCTTCCGCCGCGACCAGCCGCCGGAAAAACCGATCGACATCCGCTGACGCGCCCTATGGTCCGGCCGCCAGCGCCTGCCGCTCGGAGGCCGGCAAACCGTCGACATACTCGATCATCCCGCGCAGGGTGTTGCCGAGAAAAATCCGCTCGCGCTTGAAAATGTCCGCCGGCAGCTGCTGCACGTTGCGGTAGATCGCGTCCTGCTCCAGCAGCCACTGGTAAATGGCTTCTTCGCGCCAGCTCGCCTTGAGCTCCGAGGTCGCCGCCACCCCGCGCACCCACAACTGCAGCTGCCGACGACCGATCTGCAGATGCTCGAGGGCGTTGTCGACCCGGCCGTAATGGGCAAAAACCATCGTGCGCGGCGCCAGGGCGATCATGCGGTCAATCGAGTCGAGAGCAACATCCAGGATGAATCGGGGCGGGGTCGCCGGGCGCATGAAAATCCCCTGCGGCACCTCGCTGCGCACTCCCGCCACTTCGCCGCCGAAAAGCAGGTCGTCGAGCAGGTAGCAGACATGATGCTGGGCATGGCCGGGAGTAAGAAAGGCGCGCACGCCGGTCTCGCCGACGGTTTCCTCGTAACCGATCCGCGCTGCCGGAATCGGAACAATTTCGCCATACGCCTCGGCGAGGCGGCCAAGCACCTTGCGCGATCCCTGCCAGAGCTTTTCCGGCTCGACCATGTGGCGCACCCCTTCGGGATGGCAGATCACCCGCGCTTCGGGGAACTCACGCAGCAGCGCCCCGGTGCCGCCGGCGTGGTCGATGTGAATATGGGTCAGCAGGATGGTGTCGACCCGTTCAATCCCCTTGCGGCGCAGCTCGCCGACCAGGTGCGGGATGGTTGACAGCGGGCCGGGGTCGACCACCAGGGTGAAGCCGTCGCCTCGATAGCACCAGGAGCTGACGAATTTACGAAATCCCTCCAGGGTGGGCTGGTCGAGGTCGATGCAGAACAGGTTGTCCGGGTTCATGTACATCCTCTTTTCACATACGGCGACAAAAACAAACAACGGGTAGATTCCGGGATTCAGGTTAAACCCGCGACAGGGCAAGGCCCGATTGTGGCGAGACGAGACGGATTTGTCAACGTCCGGTCGCACGGTGGTGCCGGCCACGCGACAATGGATAGGGAGAATCTATCGAAGCAATAGAAATCATCGATAATTTATATTGGACATTCCCGAGTACATTGATTAAGTTTCCGACAAATCAACCCTCAGGAGGATGTCTTGAAAAAACTACTGATGCTGCTCATGCTGCTCACCCTGGCCACCGACGCCTGGGCCAAAACCCAGTCGGGAACCATCGCCATGGCCTTCGATCTGACCAGCCAGAAAGCCGGCGAAGAGGTTTCCTTGTGGATCCCCTACCCGGTCTCCGACCTGAACCAGACCATCGCCAACGTGAAGTATGCCGGCGACTACGCCGAGGCGGGGGTCTACACCGACCGCGCCTACCAGACCCCGATGCTCTATGTGCGCTGGGACAAGGCGGCCAAAACCCGCATCCTGAATTTCAGCTTCGATGCCGAGCGCAGCGAAGTCGAGCACCGCGACCTGCCCACCAGCGAAGGCGCCTGGAATCCCGCCGACTTCGCCCAATGGCTCAAAGCTACCAGCTTAGGGCCGATCGACGGCGAAGTAAAAAAGCTGGCCGACAAGATCACTGAAGGCAAGACCGGCGTGCAGGCCAAGGCCCACGCCATCTACGACTGGATCTGCGACAACATGTTCCGCGATCCCGACACTCACGGCTGCGGGCCCGGCGACGTCTGCGCCCTGCTGCTGCGCCCCGGCGGCAAGTGCGCCGACATCCACTCGGTCTTCGTCTCCCTGGCCCGCGCCGCCGGCGTTCCCGCCCGTGAAATTTTCGGCATCCGCCAGGGTAAAGAAGGGGCAACCGACATCTCCAGCTGGCAGCACTGCTGGGCCGAGTTCTACCTGCCGGGCTACGGCTGGGTCCCGGTCGATCCGGCCGACGTGCGCAAGATGATGCTCACCCAGAAACTCAAGCTCGAAGACGACAAGACCGCCGAGTACCGCCGTTACTACTGGGGCGGCATCGATCCCTACCGGGTCAAGCTCAGCATCGGCCGCGACCTGGTTCTCGGCCCGCCCCAGCAGG
>NZ_JBFHGD010000301.1:0-3008 GCF_041583255.1 Trichloromonas sp.
AACTTCCAGATCGCCCGGTACACGCTGGTTGATGACCGGGCGATCATTGAAAAGTTGGCGACCGATGGCGTCAAGGGCTTCACCTATAACATCAACACATTGAAAAACGCCCAGGGTGTTGCCGTGCTGAGCTTTGTTAAAGGCAAAAGCGGCAGGCTCGATGATTATGGCGATTTTGACAGCTCAAAAGCTCATGTCTGGGAAGCTTTCGACGCCGGTATCGCCTGCCAGACCTTCTGCCTGGCCGCACATGCGAAAGGGGTTGGTACCTGTATTTTTGGCGTGATTGACGACGCTTCCATTGCTGAAATTGTCGGTTTGCCGGAAGAGGAGACTGTTGCTGCGCTGATTGTTTACGGACATGAGGAGGGCCATCCTGAACCAACTCCGCGCAAATCCGTCGAAGAAATTCTCAGGTTTCTGTAAATATTTGAAATAAAGAAGGAGAGCGCGAGATGACCAAACTCTGCTGATTTTATCCGCCACCAGACTGGTCAGGGGCCCAGGAGCATTTTTTGCCTTGGGCCCTTTTCTTGACACTCCAGGGGGAAAGTTGTATGTAGAAAAGCGGCCGCCGGGCGGCTTTTTTTTGTTGGCCCCCCCAGGAGAGAACCGATGATGAATCTGAAACCCGAGGTGGTGGCCTGGCACGGTCTGGGCTGCTCCTCCACCCTGTGCGCCCACGACAAGAGCAAGCGCTGCGGGCGCACCGCCCTGCAGTTCGCCAGCCACTGGGTTGGCCGCACCCTCCTGAAAGGTTGAAACGCGAAAAACTCCATGACAAAAGATACGATTTTTTCCCGCCCCTGGGACAAGGTGGCGCCCTTCGAGTTCAACGCCCAGGTGGCCGCGGTCTTTGATGACATGCTCGGCCGCTCGGTCCCCTTCTACCGCGAAAGCATCGTTCGCCAGGCCCAGCTGGCGGCCCGCTTCTACCAGGACGGCACCCGCATCTATGACCTCGGCTGCTCCAACGGCAATTTCGGGCTGACCCTCTGCCGGCAGATGGGCGAGCGGGATTTCGCCATGGTCGCCGTCGACAATTCGCAGCCGATGCTCGATACCTACCGCCAGCGCCTGGATGAGCAGGAGGGCGGCGAGCGGATCGTCCCCGAGTACGGCGATATCCGCCAGGTTGCCATGGCGCGGGCCTCGGTGGTGATCGTCAACCTGACCCTGCAGTTTCTTCCGCTGGCCGACCGCGATGCGCTGGTTGCCCGCATTTACCAGGCGCTGGTGCCCGGCGGCGTGCTGCTGCTGACCGAAAAAGTGGTGCATGAGGACGCCGGTCTCACCGAGCTGGAGCAGGAATTCTACTACCGCTTCAAGGAGGAGAACGGCTACTCGCGGATGGAGATCAGCCAGAAGCGCGAGGCGCTGGAGAACGTGCTGATTCCCGAGACGCTGGAGGCCCACGACCGGCGCCTGCGGCAGGCGGGCTTCGGCGCGGTGGAAGTCTGGCTCAAATGGTTCAATTTTACCGCGCTGCTGGCGCGCAAGGATGCCTGAGATGCGGCGGTTGCTGGAACAGGCCGAACGGCTCGGGCTGGGGCCCTGGAAGGATGCCCTGACCGCGTTGCTCGAGGCGAAGATCGACTATATTGGGCAAGTCGATGTCAAGGGGCAGCGCTACCTGAACAACCAGGCCGGTCTTCCCGAAATCCGCCCGTCCGATCTCGATCTGGCTGCCGACCGGGTGCGCATCGGCAGCGCGGCGGATCTGGCGCCGGGCCAGCACGAAGAGCTGCTGGCTCGACTGAAATCCCTCTGCCCCTGGCGCAAGGGGCCCTTTTCGCTCTTCGGCATCGACATCGACAGCGAGTGGGTCTCGTCCCTCAAGTGGCGCCGGGTCGAAAAGTCGATTGCCCCCCTGGCTGGCCGCCGGGTGCTCGATATCGGCAGCAGCAACGGCTACTACCTGCTGCGCATGGCCGCGCAAAAGCCGCAGATCGCCCTCGGGGTCGAGCCCTACCTGACCTTCTACTTCCAGTACCTGCTGCTGCAGCACTACGCCCGGCTCCCCGAAGTCTTCGCCCTGCCGGCCACCTTCGAGGAGCTTCCGGTGCTCGAAGGCTACTTCGACACGGTCTTCTCGATGGGGGTGCTCTACCACCGCCGCTCGCCCATCGACACCCTGGCCTCCATGCGCCAGGTGCTGCGCAAGGGCGGCCAGCTGGTGCTGGAAACCCTGGTGCTCGAGGGGGACGGGGATCTCGCCCTGTGCCCGGAAAAACGCTACGCCAAGATGAACAACGTCTATTTCCTGCCGACCGTCCGCTGCCTGACCAATTGGCTGCAGCGGACCGGATTCGCCAAGGTGCGTTGTATCGATGTCACACCGACGACCTCGGCGGAGCAACGCAAGACCGAGTGGATCCAGACCGAGTCGTTGGCCGATTTTCTTGACCCGGCTAATCCTGCTCGCACCATCGAGGGGTATCCGGCCCCGCTGCGCGCTATATTGGTGGCCGAGGCGAAATGAAGGTCGCTGGCAAGGTCAGCGGCGTAAGATATCCCATCTGCTTGAAAAACAATCGCTTTTGCACTCTCCAGTAAGTGGAATCCGCACGCTGCCGAAGGCTCTCCCCGGGCCGGTTCGGGCCATTATGTTGTTGAATTTTGGCCCTTTTTTTTATATAATTCGAGATTAAATTTTACTTGAAAGCGGCCTCTTGTCGGGGGCTGAAGTTATTGGTTTATAACTAAGGCAGGGATTTTCCCTGCAGGGGGCTCAACCATAATGGAACCACGCAGAATCGCCCTGGTGACCGGGGCCAGCAAGGGGATCGGCGCCGCGATCGCCGTGGCCCTGGCCCGCGACGGCTTCGACATCTGGCTGAATTACGGCCGCGATAGCGAAGCGGCCGGCAGGGTCGCCGCAGAAATTGAGCAGGTCGGTGCGGTCTGCACCCTGCTTCCCTTTGACGTGGCCGATGGCGCTGCGGTGAAGGCGGCCCTGGAGCCGCTGCTCGACGCTCAGGCTCCCTTTGTGCTGGTGAATAATGCCG
>NZ_JBFHGD010000302.1:0-2991 GCF_041583255.1 Trichloromonas sp.
GCAGACCAGCGAGAGGGCCACGCCGTTCTCTCCGGCCCGGCCGGTGCGGCCGATCCGGTGCACGTAGTCTTCGGGGACCTGGGGCATATCGTAATTCACCACGTGGGGCAGCTGGGCGATGTCGAGCCCGCGCGCGGCCACGTCGGTCGCCACCAGCACCCGCAGCTCGCCCTTTTTGAACTCGGCCAGGGTGCGGGTGCGGATCGACTGGCTCTTGTTGCTGTGGATCGGCGCGGCGTTAATCCCGTCGAAGAGCAGTTCGGCGGTCAGCTTGTCGGCGCCGTACCGGGTACGGGTGAAGACCAGCACCTGGCTCCACTCCCCCTTGCGGATCAGGTGCGAGAGCATTTCCCGCTTGCGGCTGCGCTCGACCGGGTAGACCACCTGAGTCACCGCGTCGGCGGCGATATTGCTGCGCGCCACTTCGACTCGCCGCGGGTGATCGAGCAGCTCGTCGGCGAGCTCCTTGATGCTCTGCGAATAGGTGGCCGAAAAGAGCAGGGTCTGGCGTTTGGCCGGCAGATACTCGGCCACCTTGAGGATGTCGTCGATAAAACCGAGATCGAGCATGCGGTCGGCCTCGTCCAGCACCAGGAACTCGATTTTGGAGAGGTCAATGGTGTTGCGCTGGGCGTGATCGAGCAGGCGTCCCGGCGTCGCCACCACGATATCGATGCCGCGGTAGAGCCGCTCGATCTGCGCCTGGATGTTGACCCCGCCGTAGATCATGGTGGAACGCAGCGACAGCCGCCGCCCGTAATTCTGCATCTGCTCGCTGACCTGGGCGGCCAGCTCTCGGGTCGGCACCAGCACCAGCGCGCGCGGCCGCCGGCGCTTTTGCGTGGGGGTTTTGGCGCTCAGCATCTGCACGATCGGCAGGGCGAATGCCGCCGTCTTGCCGGTGCCGGTCTGGGCCCCCGCCAACAGGTCGGCCCCCTCGAAAATCACCGGGATCGCCCGGGTCTGGATGGGGGTCGGCTCGGTATAGCCCTGGGTGGCAATCGCGCTCAGCAGTTCGGCGCAGAGGCCAAGAGAGTCAAAAGACATCGATCAAAATCCTTGGATAAAGCGATCCGGTTTCACGGATCGAGCTGGATGGCGCCTCGTCATGTTTCAAAAAGAGACGGTAAAACAAGGACGTGTACGGCACAGTAGCGGATTGCCCCATCACTGTCAATTACACGCAGGTTAAGTTCTTATGATATCGACATATTTTCAACCAGGTGACGGGCCTCTGACGGGTAATGCGGCCCGCTACGGCCTGCTTGTCACCCCTGCCCCTGCGGGCCGGATGGCGTCTCTTTGTTCTTCGGCTTTTTCGGTTTCTTCGGCCGAACCTTCATCTGGCGGGTCAAGGGGACTTTATGAGCCGGGATAAAACCGGGCTCCACCTCGCGCACCAGCGTCTGGCGAATCAGGCTTTCGATGGCGGAGAGCAGCTTGACCTCGTCGGCGCTGACCAGGGAGATCCCCTCCCCCTGCAGGCCGGCGCGACCGGTGCGGCCGATGCGGTGAATGTAGTCCTGTGCAACCTTGGGCAGTTCGACATTGATCACCTGCGGCAGCCCGTCAATGTCGAGACCGCGGGCGGCGATATCGGTGGCGACCAGCACGCGGATCTTGTTGGCCTTGAAGTCGGCGAGGGTGCGGCTGCGCACCCCCTGGCGCTTGTCGCCGTGGATCGCCGCGGCAGCGACACCATCCTTCGCAAGGTTCTTGACCAGCCGGTCGGCGCCGTCCTTGGTACTGATAAAAACCAGCACCTGCCCCCAGCCTTTGCTGTGCAGCAGATGGCTGAGCAGGGCCGGCTTCTTGCACTGGTCGACCTCGTAGACCCACTGTTTCACGCTCTGCGCCGCGGCGTTTGCCGGACCGACCGCGATCTGCAGCGGATCCTTCAGCAGGCCGTCGGCCAGCGTGCGGATGTCGTCGGAAAAGGTCGCCGAGAAGAGCAGGTTCTGCCGCTGTTTCGGCAGCAGGCTCAAAATTTTTCGGAGTTCGTCGAGAAAGCCCAGCGCGAGCATGCGGTCGGCTTCATCGAGCACCAGGGTCTCGAGCTGCGAAAACCTCACCGCGTTCTGGCTGAACAGGTCGAGCAGACGCCCCGGGGTCGCCACCAGCAGATCGACCCCGCCGCGCAGCTTCATCATCTGCGGATTGATCTTCACCCCGCCGTAGACGACGGCCGACTTCAGCGGCAGGTGCTTGCCGTAGCCGGCCACGCTCTGCCCGACCTGCACCGCCAGCTCGCGGGTCGGCGTCAGCACCAGCGCGCGGACCTGGTTCGCTCTCACCCTGGGACCGCCGGCAAGGCGCTGCAGCAGCGGCAGGGCAAAGCTGGCGGTCTTGCCGGTGCCGGTCTGCGCCGCGGCCATGACATCCCTGCCGGCGAGAATCGCGGGAATCGCCTCGAGCTGGACCGGCGAGGGGGCGGAATAGCCCTTTTCGTCGACGGCGCGAAGAAGGGGGTCGGAAAGGCCGAGTAAGGAGAAAGACATAGGGCGGTTTCTCGATGTGCGGTTGGCGGTCTGCGTATGCTGAGGGAGGCCGGTTGCGGCGGATTATACCTGCCTTGACGGCAGACACAACCGTTATCGGACCAGGCGACGATGATTCTTCAGGCGATAGCAACGTTTTTCCCAACACACAAGGCCCGGAGAAAACTCCGGGCCTTGTGTGCATGGCCGCGAACTGGTCAGTGGGCTTTCTTGCGAGTTGCGCGCATGATTTTATCGAACCCTTAAACCTTGTCCAACGCCTTGGTCATCATGGCCCAGCCGTACCCTCAGGCGCAGTCAGGGTTGCCGTTGACGGCCCCTGGCAGGTACGCATAACTCAGGAGGTCACCGTACCTCCAGAAGCTCTCCTGCGTAAATATGGGAACGCGTTTCCGAGATGGCCAGCCCCCCCCAATCAATGGTGCTGCTCCGGTCGGTCCCCGTGATGGCCCAGGAATTAGCGGCAGTCCCCCCATCGCGATAAACTATGGGA
>NZ_JBFHGD010000303.1:0-2966 GCF_041583255.1 Trichloromonas sp.
CAGGGTCAGCCCGGTCAGCAGCACCCCGGCCAGTCGCCGGTTATTGAAGAGACTGGCCAGCAGGATTTCGAGCCGGTTGATGATGGCGCCGATGAGGACGACCGGATGCGGCATCCCGCGGGGATCGCCGAGCAGCAGGTCGAGAGCGAAAGCCGCCGGTATCAGCCATTCCATCAGGGTTCCTCCAGTCCGATCAGGCCGAAAATCCGCACCATGTCCAGGTGGGCCTGCAGGTGATCGGCCAGCCGGTCAAGTTCCGTATCCAGGCTGACGGTACTCGCCGGCGGTACCGTCAGCCCATTGCTGCCCCGCAACGGGGCCAGCAGCGCCCGGCGCACCAGCTCGTCATCGAACAGGCCGTGCAGGTAAGTGCCCCAGACCCGGCCGTCGGCGGACACCGCGCCGTCTTCGAGATCGGCCGCCGCCCCGGAGCGGCGGGTCAGCCGCAGCAGCGGCCGGGACGCCTTCCCGCAGAGAGTCTCGCCCTGGTGGATTTCGTAACCGCCTACCACTGTACCTGCCGGCAAACCAATCTCCTCGGCAGCGGCCAGTGCAACCCCCCCGACCTGGTGAGTCTTTTTGAGCGGATGCAGTTCGGTCTCCACGTCGAGCAGGCCGAGCCCTTCGGCAACCGTCAGTCCCGACTCGATCCCCTGGGGATCGGTCAGAGAGCGCCCGAGCATCTGGTAACCGCCGCAGATGCCGACGACCCGGCCACCGCCGCCATGATAATCACGGATCGCCTGAAATAGCCCGCACTCCCGCAGAAACTGCAGATCGGGCAGGGTGCTCTTGGTGCCGGGGAGAATCAGCAGGTCGAGACCCGTCAATTGGGCGGGGGCATCGAGATAGACCAGGTCGACGTCCGGCTCCCGCTCGAGGGGATCAAAATCGGTGTAGTTGGAGATGCGCGGCAGCCGCACCACGCCGATGCGCAGCCCCCGCCCCTTCGGCCGGGTCCCCTTGCGGGCCAGCGCCACCGAATCTTCTTCAGGGAGTTTCAGGTCGAGCCAGGGGACCACGCCGAGCACCGGCACCCCGGTGCGGTCTTCGATCAGCTCGATCCCCGGACGCAGCAGCGAGGCGTCGCCGCGGAAACGGTTGATGATCACCCCGGCGATCCGCGTCCGCTCGGCAGGGTCGAGCAGTTCGAGGGTGCCCAGCAGCGCGGCGAAGACTCCGCCGCGGTCGATGTCGGCGACCAGCAGCACCGGCGCATCAGCCATGGCGGCGGCCTTGAGATTGGTGATGTCGTGCTGCTTGAGGTTGACTTCGGCGACGCTGCCCGCCCCTTCCATGACCACCACCTGGTGACGGGCCGCCAGCCGGGCGTAGGATTCCTCCACTCTGGCAAACGCCTCGACCTTGAAACGGTGGTATTCCCGCACCGTCATGTTTCCCACCGGACAGCCCTGGATGATCACCTGGGAGCCGGTGTCGGAATTGGGCTTGAGCAGCACCGGGTTCATGTCGGTATGCGCCGGGATGCCGCAAGCCGCCGCCTGCAGCGCCTGGGCCCGGCCGATTTCGCCCCCTTCGGGGGTCACCGCCGAGTTGAGGGCCATGTTCTGCGCCTTGAAGGGCGCGACCGAGAGGCCCCGCCGCTGCAGAATCCGACAGAGCCCGGCGGCGATCACGCTTTTGCCGACGTCGCTGCCGGTGCCGCCGATAAAAAGTGCGTGGCACTTTTTATCGGTGAGGTCTGAGGGGGGAGGCGTGAGGGGTAAAAGCCCCTCCACCTCACACCTCACACCTAACGCCTCACGGGTCTCAAAAAGGTACTTGTCGGCATAGCCGCGCGGCGTCAGCATCCGCCCGGCACTATCGACCCGGGTCGCCGAATTGCCGATCATCACCAGCGACAGCATGTCGACGTCCTGTTCACCGAGGTGCTCGAGATCGGTCACCGTCACCGTCTCATCCGGCCGGCAGGCGTTGCGGACGATCCCCACCGGGGTCTGCGGCCCGCGATGGCGCAGCAGGATCTCGCGCGCCTCGTCGAGCTGGCGGACCCGCCCCTTGCTGCGGGGGTTGTAGAGGGCGACGACAAAATCGGCCCGCCCGGCGGCATCGAGACGGCGGCGGATCAGCGTCCAGGGGGTGAGCAGGTCGGACAGGGAGATCACCGCGAAATCGTGCATCAGCGGGGCCCCGAGCCGGGACGCCGCCGCCTGCACCGCCGACACCCCGGGGACCACGACGATCTCCGGCTCAAGCGCGGCCTCGGCGCCGACCAGCTCCAGCACCAGCCCGGCCATGCCGTAGATACCCGAATCCCCGGACGACACCAGCGCCACCTTGCGGCCCGAGCGGGCCAGCTCCAGCGCCTCGCGGCAGCGGTCGACCTCCTTCTTCATCCCCGAGGAAACGACCTCCTTGCCGGCCAGCAGCGGTTCAATCAGGTCGAGATAGGTCTTGTAACCGACCACCGTATCGGCACCTTCGATCGCCTCGCGGGCGGCAAAGGTCATATGCTCATGGCCGCCGGGGCCGATGCCGACGACGTACAGGGTTCCGTTCATTTATTATTATCTCGGCAAGAGCCCGCTTGCGGGCAAAATCCTCCATCTCCCCTCGTGGGAGAGGGTCGGGGAGAGGGGGTTATAGGTGCGCCCTAACAACATCAAGCACACCTTCAATATTGGTCAGAATTTCATTATTCCAGAACCGCACTACTCTGAACCCCTGGGCATTCAACCAACAGGTCCGTTCTTCATCTTTTTTCTGTTCTGTCGCATGTTGGCCACCGTCGGCTTCTACGATCAGCTTTTTGTCGTAGCAGACGAAATCGACGATAAACCGCCCGATCTGTTCTTGCCGGCGAAATTTGAAGCCATCCATTTGCCTGGCACGCAAATGCTTCCAGAGCAAACTTTCAGCATCAGTGGAATTTCTGCGGAGAGTTCTCGCTGTCTCGGTGAGGTTCACATCACCCTCCCCCACCCCCTCCCATAAAGGGAGGGGGG
>NZ_JBFHGD010000304.1:0-2919 GCF_041583255.1 Trichloromonas sp.
AATTCTAAAAAACAGGGGGCTGGCCAAATGGCCTGCCCCCTGCACAAACCCGTTAAAATCACGAGAAATAAGCATCAGCAAATCCGCCGCAGGGAGTCTATCGAATGAGTAAATTCATCTATGGGATCGCACTGACCGTTGTTTTTTTTCTCCCAGTATCGTCTCTGGCAATGCCCTGCCACTGCTTTACCGATCGGGATTATGATCCAGGACAACCTGCCGCGGCGGACCCTTACTTTCTGGCCACGACGGAAAATTCGTTTTTTGCTGTCGTCAATGGAATGCAGAAAAAGGACGTTGTCTTCGCCAAGCAAACCCCCTCGACCACGGCGGAAAACCTCTGGGTCGCCTACTGGCTGGCGGAAAAAACCGGCGAGCCGACAAAAACATTGATGAAGTCCCGCTTCCGCAATCGCTCGTGGGCGACCACCCTCTCCGCATTGGAAATCAATCGTGACGGGTTGCCGGTTGCGACCAGAATTCAACTGGAGGCCGATCCCGACGACCTGACCCTGGCCAGCTCAGTCATCGACACGATTTTGGAAGAACGAATGGTTATATCAGGAAGGGAATTGCAACAACTCAGGACGGCGGGTGCGGATAATAAACAAACCATCATCGCTTCATTGCTGGCGTTAAAAACCGAAAGAGTCGCTATCGAGTACCTTAATGAAGTACTGGCAGGGCAACGTTCCTGGGGGACCCACCTGCTCAAATCCGGCCTGAACGGCAACGACATGGAAGCCGAAATCAAGAGATTACTTCAGGGGCAATAAGCGAAGCACCCCCCATGCAATACGATCCGTACCAAAGAGCATTAACGGGCGAGTGGCCAAACTGAAAGTGAGCTGACAAAGCGGCTGCGCCAAGCGAATTTCGGCGCAGCCGCTCTCTTTCGTTTATGGATGATCTTTGGTCTGATCCGGATGGCAGGGAGCACAGTTCATCTTGGTTCGAGTATCTTCAAGGGTTCCTTTTTGGTCATGGCACGCCCGGCACGCCTGGACTTCCGCCGGGATCGGGAACGCCGCCTTGAAGGAACCGTCCAGATCGGCATTCAGCACTTCGACCGTTTTCTTCGCCAAGGAGGCAACCATTCAAAAGCCCCGGCCTGCTTCTGCGCAAAAAGCAGCAGGCCACAAACACAGAAGTCGTCACGCCAGCTGGCGAGACGACTTCGTAAAATCACCGGATCGAAGAGACTGAATCAGCAACCGCTACAGTGCCAATCAGGTCAAACCTTGATCGCCGCCCAGGCGTTGGCGATCAACTCGTCGGCCGATTTTGCAAGCGGTTCCTGCAGCACCCCCTGCAACCGCAGCTCGGCGGCCCGCAAAATCACCCCGGTATAGGAAACGGCCGAAAGCAGATAATCACCCTGTCGCAATTCCCCTTTTTCGATCCCCTCGGCAACGATCGCCTGAATCTTCCGAAACGGCCGGGTGGAACAGATCGGGTAGGCTTCGAGGAGAAACTCCCCGTGTTTCATGAACATCATGTACTCCATCTGCTCCGGGTCCGTCTCGACAATTTCGAAAACCAGTTCGGCAAACACCCGCAGCTTCTCAAAGGTCGACATACACCCATCGAGCCGGGCCTCGAACCGCTCTTGAAAGTCAAGCAGGGTCTGTTCGTGGATATAGCGGGCCAGTTCGGCCTTGTTGGCAAAGTAGCTGTAGATCGCGCCGGTACTCACCCCGGACTCTTTGACGATCTGCGGGATCGAAACGTTATGATACCCCCTGGCAACGAACAAAGACCGGGCTGAAGAAACAACCCAGACCATTTTCTGTTCGGGATCGATGGTTCGTTTTTTCATCCGGATCTCCTTGTTCAATTGCATTGAATTCTGCCTTGTTTTTATCATCTTAACCGGCATCCCGTCAATCGGGCCGTATCCCTGCAAGCGAGAAAGTAATTGCGGACGAAAACCTTCAGGCATGGGGAGTGGATGCCCCTCGGCTACAGGCAAGGAGAATGACTTCCGATTCTTTGGTACAAAGGTTGCAAATCCTACCGTTGGCGCAAAATTCTCTAGCGCCCGAAAAGACAGTAGCGACTCTCGGGACATTGATCCGTTATTTTCCAATGCCGGATTGGACTGACTTCTGGCGGGATAGCGGCCCAGAGTGAACCGCCCCTGAAGACATCTGCCATCGATGCTCCGACTGTCATTATTTCGACACCTGTCAACAGGCACAGCAACCACGAACATCGACATCGAGTAGGCTCATGGTAACGCTCCGACAATAACCTGACGGCAAAACCGTCATTCATGCCTATTGGCAAGGTGCAGCTTGCATTTACTCACGTCCAAAACAGTGCGGACTGCGACCCGATTCAGCCTGACCTCGAAAATCACCCTGGCGGTGTCCCTGCTGGTTACGGTTTACCTGTGCGCGATTGCACTGGTCGGACAGATTTACTTCGAAAAAAAGTTCAAGGAATCGATCTCGAACCAGCAGTTCACCCTGGTCTCAGCCCTGGCCGATGAAATCGACCAGAAGCTGCTGGCCGCCCAGGGCGAACTGACCGCGGTTGCGCACACTATCGACCTGGGTCTGGCCGACACACCTGAGGCCATTCAGCTGATTCTCGACCGGCGCATTGACACCCAGCTCATTTTTGACAATGGACTCTATTTCTTCTCTTCCTCCGGGGTGCTGGAAACCAGCACCCCGATGCAGACCGAAATTCTCGGCAAAGACTTCTCTTCCCGGGATTATCTGCAAAAAACCCTGAAAACCGGGGAACCACAGATATCCGAACCCTTCTTCTCGGATCAAAGCCATCACCACCCGATCCTCATGTTTACGGCCCCGATGTTTGACCACAACGGTCACATCAAGGGAATATTGAGTGGCAGCATCGACCTGCTCAAGGATAATTTTCTCGGCCGGATCCCGGATGTCAATAAAC
>NZ_JBFHGD010000305.1:0-2884 GCF_041583255.1 Trichloromonas sp.
GCCACCATCGATGGCATTGGCGACATCGCCCATTGACTTGAGATAACCGAAGAATTCAAGCCCCCGCAGAACCGTGCTGACATTGGCGACATCGTCGGCAGGCAGGGCATTGATTATTTCGCCGTATATAACTGGAAAAGTGGGTACGAAATAATTATCGAAATCTTCGGCGATCTCCGCGCCGCTTGCAGCGCAGGCTGCACCGGTCGGCAACAACACGCCGAAGGCTATCGCCAGAACAATAAAACTTTTCAGGCAGCGCAACATGAGCATGACCTAGAAATTCCTACTGCCGTCGGGTTGGTACTTATAATCGATCCGCATGAGGATACTTGGATATCCTGTGACTGCAGGCCACCCGGGGGGATAGCTGAAATCGACGCTTTTGACTTCCATTAGGGCATAATGCCCGTTGGAGAGTTTGAACGCATAGGTGTGCCCGGGGAAAAAGTCATATCCCAGACCGCCGGTATAACCAAACTCCGGCGCTTCACTGACGGAACCGATTGCGATATTTCCGAGATCCAGAAATGTGTTACCCGCTTCCATAAACCCATACGCGGTGGACCGACCTTCGTCGCCGCCGGTTATGACAAAAGCCACGTTCGGTGGTTCCGTTGCCTCGCCGGAAACAAAATCGAACCCGGTGGGAGGGTGCATCTCCGATCGGATCAGTATGTTGCTCCCCGATTCGACACTGCCCCCTCCTCCGCTGGTCGCCAAAACGCTCCCCTGCGCGGTTACCACAACCGTCAGGTCGTCCGTGGCAACGGTACTGCTGCCGTCTGCGTTGGGGGTAATCACCAGACCGTCCTCTTCAACCAACTGCGTGAACAGAGTGAAGGGCACCACCGCCATGTATCCGCGACTGTCCACGAGCAACACGGGTTCGCCGCCCGACTGAGCGACCGTTCCGGTGGCAATATTGGCGGCATCGCTCAGGCCAAAGATCAGAGGGTTTTTCATGGCGTAAACCGCCGGCCCTGTTGCGCCCAGGTCGAAAACGAACTCGGTAACTCCCTTGTCGGAGAAACTCTGTCCAGTACGACTGGATATGACGAAACGACTGTAAGTCAGGGAAACGAAGACCCTGCCCCGTGGATCGGGGGCCAGGTTATTGAGAGTAAAGCGCAGATCGATGTTGTCGAAGGCGCTGAAATCCCGGCGAATCGCCCGGTCGAGTAAAGTGGCATCGCCGGCGAAATCGGGGCTGATCCGGGTCATGAACCGGGCAGGGTCTTCGGCCCGGTAGGCCTCGACCAGTTCGTTGAGGGCGTCGATCACCACCTGGTAGCCGCGGCCGTCGGAAATGATGAGCTCTTTGCGGGTAGCATCGACATCATTCACCTTGCCCGCCGTATCACTCACCTCGACATAGAGGATGTAGGGCTGGCCGACCTCGGGACGAAAGCGGAACTCGAATGCGCCAGTTTCGGAAAACCGCGCTTCCTGCCAGCTCTGCCGGTCATCGATACTGACCTGAATCTGACCGATCTTCCCCCGCTTGACGCGGGTTTTGCCGCGGACAAGAACCTCCCCCTTGGGGAGCAGATCCTTATACAGAGTGAGCGTGGGACCGCTCTCTTCATAAGGGAGGCTGTTCAAATAAAGGTAGGAAAGCTCCACTTCGTCATTGGACTGGCCGAAAATCCACCATTTGGCCTGAGCGCTTGCCGGCAGCAACAACACTGAACCCACGAGTAAAACCAACAACAATCTAATGCCCTGCTTCCAATGTTCCAACTGAGCCTCCCTTAAAAAACAACATTTTAATATTCCAAATCGTTTCTTATTTTAATTACAATTTAACAGCCTAAAATAGTCGACTTTTTGTAAACCTTCACTTTTTTTTGCTTTTCCAGGGGCAATATCGTAAGATAAGATCCCTTTTCCCCCTCTTAAGAATTTATGCAAAAACTACCCTACCTAACCTTTGCCGCCTTTGTCTTCTGGCTGCTCGCCATTCCCATGGAGGGGCCTATCCTGTCCGCTGCAGGGATTGCGGATTCAGCATGGTTCTTTCTCCCGGCACACGTTCTCAGCCTGACCCTCATCGGCCTTTACCTGCCGCCTCGTCATTTCAGATCCTTGGCCCCAAGTGGCGTGGCCCTGACCGCCGTATTAACTTTAGGCATTTCTTTTCGACCAGATTTCGCGCACTATCTCTTACCACTGCTCGGTATTTGCGGCGCCTTTACCGCAATTGCCGCCTGCATGACCCTGAGAACAGCAAATCGACCGATTTTCTGTGCCGCCATCGGCCTATCCACCGGGAACCTCGGACTGCTCCTTCTTGGGCTCTGGTCAGGTGCAACATTCTGGCATTTTCTGGTAACCGCGCTGCCACTGCTCCTGCTTCTGCACCGTCCCACCGAGGCGCATAACTCTTCAAACACAGAAAAACTCTGGCATTACCTGCCGCTGATCCTGATTTTTCATATCTCCAGCGGCCTGATGTACGGTTTTCTCTTCCCCGCCTACCAGCAAGCCGTCGCCCTTCCCGGGTTGGAGCTATTTTTTTACATCTTCGCCGTATTCGGTGCCCTCTGGCTGGCAAGGCACCACCGTGACCTGCTTCTGATCTGCGGCATCATACTGAACATGACGGCCTTTGCCTTGCTGCAAATGGGAAATGTAACAACCGTCAATCTCAGCATGTACGCCATGCAGGCAGGTGCTGGGTTCGTCGACCTTTTCCTACTGCTGTTTCTGCTCAAATTTCCCAAACCGGTTCGAGCTTTTGGACTCGGACTGGCGACCCTATGTCTCGGTATTTTCAGTGGGCAGTTCATCAGCCAACAACTTGGTGACCTGCCACAAGGGGTCGCCATGGTTGGCAACCTCGTCCTGAACCTGTCGCTGCTGAGCCTGTACTTTATCGGCC
>NZ_JBFHGD010000306.1:0-2832 GCF_041583255.1 Trichloromonas sp.
CGAGCTGCTGCTGCAGGATTAGCTCTTCAGCTGGGGCAGGGCCGCCAGTTCTTCGGCGGTAAAGGCGTAGCTCTGCTTGCAGAATTCGCAGGTGACTTCGGCGCCCTGGTCTTCTTCGATCATGGCGCGTACCTCGTCGGCGCCGAGCCCCCGCAGCATGGCGGCGACCTGCGGGCGGCTGCAGTTGCAGCGAAACTCCAGCGGGGTTTCCATCTGCACGCTGAAGGGAATCCCGGCAAAGAGCTGCTCGAGGATCTGCAGCGGGGTCTTGCCCTCGCTCAGCAGGCTGGTGGCCGGCGGCAGCTGCTGCAGCCGCTCTTCCAGCAGCGGGATCAGTGATTCGTCCCCCCCGGGCATGGCCTGCACCAGGAACCCTCCGGCGGTGGCGATGGCGAAATTTTCGTCGAGGGTGACACCGAGGCCGACCGTCGAGGGGATCTGCTCCGAGGTGGTCAGGTAGTAGGCCAGGTCTTCAGCGATCTCGCTGGTGTAGAGCTGCACCATGCCCCGGTACGGCTCCTTCATGCCGAGATCCTTGATCACGTGGAGAAAGCCGGCCTTGCCGACGGCTCCGGCGACGTCGAAGCGGTCGGCCTTCGGCGGCAGCGCCGCCAGCGGGTTTTTCACCGAACCGCGCAGCTGGCCGTAGGCGTCGGTTTCGCTGTGCAGCCGCTGCAGCGGGCCGTTGCCCTCGATCATCAGGGCCAGGCGCTGGTTCCCCTTGAGCAGGGCGCCGAGCAGGGCGGTGCCGGCAACCAGGCGGCCGAGGGCGACGCTGGCGGTGGGGTCGGTCCCCTGGAGTCGGCAGATGGTGCGGGTCAGGCCGCTGGTGACGGCGGCGACGGCGCGCAACGAACCGTCATTGCTGAGAATGCGGACCAGGTGGTCATTCATGGCTGCTCCTTCGGGTGAAGCTCTTGAGACTTATTGAAAAAAAGTATACTATCCAATTTTAATGCGGAACAGGTACGGGTGCCGTGCATCCTACCGAAACATGGCCCATTCTGACAATACTTTCGTTTCATGGAGGGACGATGAAAATCATTCTGCCCGTCGCCGGCAAAGGGACCCGCCTGCGGCCCCATACTCATACCAAGGCCAAGTCGCTGGTCCACGTGGCCGGCAAAACCGTGCTCGAGCACATCGTCAGCCGCCTGCTGGTGCTCGATAATGTCGAACTGATTTTCATCACCGACGAAAACGGCCACCAGGTCGAGGCGTTCATGAAGGAGAAATTCCCCAAAGTCTCCTGCCGCTACATCGTCCAGAAGGATCGCCTCGGCCCGGCCCACGCCGTCTCCCTGGCGTCATCGGCGATCAATGAAGGGGACGATGTGCTGGTGGTTTTCAACGACACCATCTTCGTCACCGACCTCAAGACGATCCCCAGGCTTTGCGCCGATTGCGACGGCCTGATCTATTCCAAGGAGGTCGAGGATTACCAGCGCTTCGGCGTCAACGTGATCAAGGACGGTCTGATTTCCGACATGGTCGAAAAGCCGGATACGCCGGTCTCCAGGCTGGCCCAGGTCGGCCTTTACTACCTCAAGGACGGCCAGAGGTTCATGGACTACATCGATGAGACCATTGCCGCCGGCGACACGGTTAAGGGCGAATATTACCTGCCCGCCGTCTTCATGCGCATGATTCACGACGGCGCCAAATTCCGCGCCCCCGAACTCGATGCCTGGCTCGACTGCGGCAAGCCGGAGACCCTGCTCGAGACCAACCGCTACCTGCTGCGCGGCCGCCACCACAGCCATGGCGAGGTTTACAACTCGGTGCTGGTCGAGCCGGTGCACCTGGCGGCAGGGGTGGTGGTGCGCAATTCCATTCTCGGCCCCGACGTGTCGGTGGCTCCCGGCTGCGTTATCGAAGAGTGCATCATCAAGGATTCGATCGTCAACGCCAACAGCAAGGCCAGGGACATCATTCTGCACCATTCGATCCTCGGCGACAGCGTCACCCTGGTCGGCTCGCCCCGCAAGATGAACATCGGCGACCACTCACTGATCGAAATGGAAGGCTGAGGCAGGTCGGTTACCGGTAAAACAAATCGCCACCGGCTGTGATGCCGGGGCGATTTGTCGTTTGGGACAACCGTGCCGCGCCGGGAGCGTTCATCCGGCGGTCGCAGAGAATGGCCGGATTTGGAAATGGAACCTTTTTCACTCGCCAGGAGCCTGTTGTTTCTCGTCTTCTCCCTGGTTTTTCTCCGGATTTCCTGGAAGCCCCTGCACAATCCGAAATGCCACGGTTTTTACCGCTTTTTCGCCTTCGAAAACACCGTCAACCTCGTCACCGGCGGGATCTATCGCTATATCCGTCACCCCATGTACAGCTCGCTGATGCTGCTGGCCTGGGGGGCGTTTCTCAAGCACTTCAGCCCGGCGGGACTGGTCGCGGTCGTGCTGACCAGCGCGTTGCTGGTCGTTGCGGGCTATATCGAAGAGCGGGAAAACCTCGCCTTTTTCGGTCCCGCTTATCTCGAATACCGCAAAACCACCAAGATGTTCCTGCCGTTTTTGTTCTAAAACCGGCTCTGCCGTTACAGCGTCAACGCCGCCTCGCCCTGGAACAGCTCCTCGCGGATTTTCGCCACCTCGGGGCTTTCCAGGTATTCGTCAAAGGTCATCGAGCGGTCGATGAAGCCGCCGGGGGTGAATTCAACGATGCGGTTGGCGACCGTTGAGAGAAACTTGTGGTCGTGGCTGGCGAACAGGATCACTTCCGGATAGGCGATCAGGCCGTTGTTGAGGGCGGTGATCGACTCAAGGTCGAGGTGGTTGGTCGGTTCGTCGAAGACCAGCACGTTGGCTCCGGTGAGCATCA
>NZ_JBFHGD010000307.1:0-2589 GCF_041583255.1 Trichloromonas sp.
GTCCGTGGTGCCTAAAATACCGCGCAGCAGGTTGGGGCGGTCGGCCAGGTCGCGGCCGCCGACGCCGTAACCGATGCGTTCGATGGTCATCGCCGGCAACGGGCCGAATTCGGCGATTTCAGCGGCGATGGCGGCGCCGGTAGGGGTGACAAGTTCCTTGTCGCAGCGGCCATCGACCACCGGCAGTCCCTTGAGGATTTCCAGGGTCGCCGGGGCGGGCAGGGGGATGGCGCCGTGGGCGCACTGCACGCTGCCGTGGGACATGGGCAGCGCCGCGCAGACGATCCGCTCGACGCCGAGCAGCGTAAGTCCAATGGCGGCGCCGACGATATCGACGATCGAATCGACGGCGCCGACTTCGTGGAAATGCACGCTTTCGAGGGGGGTGCCGTGAATCTTCGCCTCGGCTTCTCCGACCCGGCGGAAGATCCGACGGGCCAGCTCTTTGGTTGCCGGGGCGAGAGCCGATTCGGCCAGCATCCGGTCGATGGAGGCCCAGGTGCGGTGGTGGTGCTGCTCGTCGATGGCCACCTTCAGCCGGGCGCCTGCGATCCCCTGGCGCTTTTCGCGGGCGCATGCCAGGCTGTAGCCGGTGACCTTCAGTTTGGCCAGTTCGGCGGCGATGGCATCCAGGCTGACACCGAGATCAAGCAGCAGGCCGAGCATCATGTCGCCGGAGATGCCGGCAAAGGTGTCGAGGTAAAGGGTTCTCATGGTGACGTCAGCCGGTTGATGCGGGTGGCGGCGTAGGCGGCGCCGAAGCCGTTGTCGATGTTGACCACGGTGATGCCGCTGGCGCAGGAATTGAGCATGCCGAGCAGGGCGGCCACACCGCCGAAGGCGGCGCCGTAGCCGACCGAGGTGGGGACGGCGATGACCGGCACCGCGACCAGGCCGCCGACTACCGAGGGGAGCGCCCCTTCCATGCCGGCGACCACGATGATCACGGCGGCCTCGCGCAGCTGGTCGCCCCTGGCGAGCAGTCGGTGAATGCCGGCGACGCCGACGTCGACGATCTCGACCACCTCGTTGCCGAGCATGCGGGCGGTCACGCTGGCCTCCCTGGCGACCGGGATATCGGAAGTGCCGGCGCAGATGACCAGGATTTTGCCGCGGGTGGCGAACTCCAGCGGCTTTTGCTCGAGGCAGAAGGTGCGGCTTTCGGCGTCGAAGCTGCCGTCAGGAAAGCGGGCCAGCAGCGGCTCGGCTTTTTCCCGGTTGATGCGGGTGACCAGGATGTTACTCCCCTTCTCTGCCATTTTTTCAACGATGGTGAAAATCTGGCCGGCGCTCTTGCTTTCGCCGAGGATGACTTCGGGGGTTCCCTGGCGCAGCTCCCGGTGGTGGTCGATCATGGCCACGCCGACATCTTCGAAGGGGAGGGTGCGCAGCCGCTCGATGCCGTCGGCTACCGAGAGGCTGCCATCGCTGATGGACTGCAGCAGGATTTTAAGTTCGTTCGGGTTCATGGTCTCGCTCGTACAGATGGGGCGGATAAATTGCCAGTGGACTCGCTCTTTGCCACGGGAACAGCTTTACCGTTTAGCCGGTAGCGGGGAGGGGCGTCGTGGCCGCTATCGGTGTTGGCATTCTCCGTGCAAAATAAGCCTATACAATAATGGTTGGTTTGTCGAAGTCTGATCAATCACCTGGTTCAGCTGGTTTTCCGGTCAGCGCAGGACCGGGGAGCAGGAGGACGCATGGAATTGGATCGTGGCGACAGCACTTTTCTCCAGGATTTCATTGCCGCAGCCGGTGGGGCGGTTTCTCGTGAAGCGGCCTGCCGGTTGCGGATCGAGCAGCTGCAGGTTCTTTCCCGCAAGGGGCTGTGGGGAATCGCCCTGTTCGCGGCGTGCAGCGCAGCGGGGTATGCGGCAATCGGCTGCCAAACGGCGCTTACCGCCGGGGTTTTCACTCTATTGGGCGCCGCGCCGCCGGTTCCACTGATCAGCCTGGCTTTGGTGGTCTACTGCTTCTCGGCGCTGATCCTGACCCTGCCGCGCATCGTCGATGGCAGTGACCGCTATCGCGGCTGGTCGGTCATAGCTTACCTGGCGGCTTTCTACGGCTTCTATTTCTATGCCCGCTCGCTGGAGGTCAACTTCTGGGCGGTCTTTGCGGTCGGTGTCCTGCTGCTCACCCTTGAATACCTCAGCCTGCTGATCCACTGCCGCCGGGAGATCCGGCAGGAAGAAGCAGCCATAAAACGGCATCGTCGCTGGCATCCCCTGGGGTGAATAAAAAAATAGTTGGTCTATTCGCGGCCCCTTCAGGCAAAACACCAGATTCCGGATGAGCCAGGAGGGGGTCGCTGCTTGCTGTGAGCCGGGTTGGCGGGAATGCCGGTACCTGCTGGCGGAAGACGGAAGCCAACTTTAGAGGCAGACGCGCAGGATCTGTTAGAGATCGGTGATGCCCATGAATATCTTGGCGATGCCGTCCATTTTCAGGGTCGTCATATCGTCCTTCAAACCGAGATCCCGCAATTCACTGGCTGCCGCTTCGCGCTTGATGGCGGCTTTTAACGGATCGGTGCCGATCAGCAATTCATGAATGCCGACCCGCCCGGAGTAGCCGGTCCCTTCACAC
>NZ_JBFHGD010000308.1:0-2348 GCF_041583255.1 Trichloromonas sp.
GGCTGGCGCCGAAAGTAATCTCTGTTGTGCCAGGGCCGGGGTCGGCGCTTCGTAGCACATCTGCCGCCCTCGGTGGTGAATTCAGCGGCTTTCCGGGCTGAGCAAACACCGGGCTACGGAAAAATCAAGGGCGGACCTGCGTGTCAGCCCCTCAGGGTTTTACCCCGAAACGCGATTGCAGCAACGGTTGTCCAGGCACTGCCGATGACGCCTCGACACGCGCCCGCGCACGGGGAGGTGCCACGGAGAACGATGGTATCTCTGCTGTGGCGGGTGATCGTTCCTCTGCCAACCGCGACAGTAATGCCCCACGCAGTGGAAAACGTTTTTTGCCTCCTTTTTGTCGTTTAACAAAAAGGAGGTCGCCTGTCGGGGCGAGTCCCGACGGTTTTGACCTTGAATCAAAAGGAATCAAGTGGACCTCCGCGAACTCGAAATCTTTCTCACCGTTGCCGACCTCCTCCACTTCGGCCGCGCCAGCCACGCCTGCAACCTGAGCCCCTCGGCGCTGACCCGCGCCATTCAGCGGCTGGAGGAGGAGGTAGGGCAGCCTCTGTTTATCCGCGACAACCGCACCGTCAGCCTCTCGCCCGCCGGCGAGCAGTTTCGCAGCTACGCCCGCCAGTCGCTGCTCGATTGGCAGGGCTTCAAGGCGGCGCTGAAGGACGAGCAGGCGATCAGCGGCACCCTGTCGATCTACGCCTCGGTGACCGCCGTGCACAGCCTGCTCCCCGACCTGCTTGAAGCCTTCCGCGGCGCCTATCCCGAGGTGCAGCTCGAACTGCGCACCGGGGCCGCCGAGCAGGCCGTTCCCCAGGTGCTGGACGGTGCCATCGATCTGGCGGTGGCGGCCCTGCCCGATCGCCAGCGCACCCGCATCGAGTTTCTGCCGATCACCACCACCCCGCTGATTTTCATCGCCCCGAAACCGGACGATGCCGCCGTCGCCCGCAGCCAGAACGGCCAGCTCGACCTCTCGCGGGCGCCGCTGGTGCTGCCGCAGACCGGGCTGTCGCGGCGACGGCTCGACCAGTGGCTGAAAGAGCAGCGTATCGTGCCGAATATCACCTCGGAGGTCTCCGGCAACGAGGCGATCATCGCCATGGTGCGCCTCGGCTGCGGGATCGGCATCGTGCCGCAGCTGGTCCTTGAGCGCAGCCCGTTTCGCGACGAGGTCGCCGTGCTCGACCGGGCCCCGCAGCTCGAACCGTACATCGTCGGCCTCTGCACCACCCGGCGCAATCTGCAGCGCCCCGGGGTCAGGGCTTTCTGGCGGCTGGCCGAAGACCGTTCGGGCCGGGGATAAAATTCTTCCGTCCGGCGCTGGTCTGCGTTAGGATACCTGTTCCCCTGATCCGCATCCGTTCAAGTTCGGTAAATGATTTTATAGTCCAGGAGGTTTCATGAAAGATCTGCGGTCGATCAACTTCAATACCCGCATTTGCGCGGTCATCGGCAACCCGGTGTCGCACAGCCTGTCGCCGGCGATCCACAACGCCGGCTACGCCGAGCTTGATCTCGATTTTCTCTACGTCCCCTGCCAGGTCGAAGATGTCGAAGGCATGCTGGCCGGGATGCGGGCGATGCACAACTTTCGCGGCCTGAGCGTGACCATCCCGCACAAGGTCGAGGTGATGAAGTACGTCGACGAGGTCGTCGAGGTTGACCGCGTGATCGGCTCGATCAACACCGTGGTCAAGCAGGCCGACGGCCGCCTGCTCGGCATGGGCACCGACGGGCCGGGGGCGCTCAAGGCGCTGCTCGACGCCGGCGTGGTGCTCGACGGCAAGGTGGTGCTGATGCTCGGCTGCGGCGGCGCGGCGCGGGCGATCGCCTTCACCCTGGCGCAGAAAACCGCCCTGGCCGAACTGGCCATGCTCGACATTAATGAACCGATGATGCAGGGGCTGGTTGCCGACCTCAAGGCCCACACCCCGGCCAACATCAGCGCCGCCCGGCTCGATGAGGCTTCGCTGGCCGCCGCCATGGCCAGAGCCGACGTCATCGTCCACTGCACCCCGATCGGCATGCATCCCAAGGAAAATGTGTCGCTGGTCCCGGCCGAGCTCTTTCGCCCCGGCCAGGTGGTCTTCGACATCGTCTACACGCCGCTGAAGACCAAGCTGCTGAAAGATGCCGAGGCGCGCGGGCTGAAGATCGTCTCCGGCGTCGAGATGTTCATCAACCAGGCGGTGCTGCAGTTCGAGCAGTTCACCGGCACAGGCGCCCCGGCCGCAGTGATGCGCAGCGTGGTGATGGAGCACCTGACAAAATGAATATCGTACTGATCGGATACCGGGGGACCGGCAAGAGCGAAGTGGGCACGCGCCTGGCCGAGCGGCTCGGCA
>NZ_JBFHGD010000309.1:0-2282 GCF_041583255.1 Trichloromonas sp.
ACGCTGCAGAAGTTGTGCACCGCGTGGTAGAGGACGTGGAACTCGTACTCGTCGTACGATTTTTCCACCCGGCCGACCAGGCGCTCGAGGCGCGACAGGGCCCAGCGGTCGATTTCGAGCAGTTCGCCGTCGGCCACCGAATCGGTCGCCGGGTCGAAGCCGTGCAGGTTGCCGAGAATGTAGCGGGCGGTGTTGCGGATGCGCCGGTAGGCGTCGGACAGCCGCTGCAGGATCTCCTGGCTGATGCGGATGTCGTCGCGGTAGTCCTGGGCGGCGACCCACAGGCGCAGGATCTCGGCGCCGAACTTCTTGATCACCTCTTCGGGGGCGACGACGTTGCCGGTCGACTTGGACATCTTCTTGCCGTTGCCGTCGACCACGAAGCCGTGTGTCAGCACCGACTTGTACGGCGGGATGTCGCGGGTGCCGACCGAGGCCAGCAGGCTTGAATGGAACCAGCCGCGGTGCTGGTCGCTGCCTTCGAGGTAGAGGTCGGCCGGCGAGCTCAGCTCGTCGCGCTGTTCGAGGACGGCGGCGTGGGAAACCCCCGAGTCGAACCAGACGTCGAGAATGTCCATCTCTTTGCTGAAGCCGTCGTGCCCGCAGGACGGGCAGCTGGTGCCGGCGGGGAGCAGCTCCTTCGCCTCTTTCTCGTACCAGAGGTCGCTGCCGGCTTCCGAGAACTGGTCGGCGATGTGGTGCATGATCTTGCCGTCAGCCAGCGATTCGCCGCACTTCTCGCAGTAGAAGACGGTGATCGGCACGCCCCAGGTGCGCTGGCGGCTGACGCACCAGTCGGGACGGTTTTCGATCATCCCGAAGATGCGTTCACGGCCCCAGCGGGGGATCCAGTGGACTTCGTTGATGTGCTGCAGGGCCTTGTCGCGCAGGCCGTTGGTTTCCATGGAGATGAACCACTGCTCGGTGGCGCGGAAGATGATCGGCTTCTTGCAGCGCCAGCAGTGCGGGTAGCTGTGGGAAACCTTCCCTTCGGAGAGCAGGGCGCCGACCTCGGTCAGCTTGGCGCTGACCGCCGGGTTGGCCTCGGCCAGCTTCATGCCGCCGAACAGTTCAAGCTCCTGGCGGTATTTGCCGTAATCGTCCACCGGGTTGTAGATGTCGAGGCCGTACTTCAGGCCGACCTGGTAGTCATCCTGGCCGTGGCCGGGGGCGGTGTGGACGCAGCCGGTGCCGGCCTCGAGGGTGACGTGATCGCCGAGCATGAGCAGCGAGCCGCGGTCGTAGAAGGGGTGCCGGCAGCTCTTGCCATCGAAGATCGGGGCGGCAAAGCTGGTCAGCACGGCGTAGTCGCTGATGCCGACGGCCTTGAGCACCTTCTCGTAAAGCCCTTCGGCCATGACCAGCACTTCGCCGCCGGTCTCCACCGCCACGTAGGTCAACTCGGGGTTGAGGCAGACGCCGAGGTTGGCCGGAATGGTCCAGGGGGTGGTGGTCCAGATCACGAAGGAAAGCTTTTTACCTGCCAGCATCGCCAGTTCGTCCGGCAGCGCATCGGTATAGGGAAACTTGACGTAAATCGACGGCGAGGTGTGATCGGCGTATTCCACCTCGGCCTCGGCCAGGGCGGTAACGCAGGAAGAGCACCAGTGGACCGGTTTTTTTCCCTTGTACAGGCCGCCGCGTTCGGCGAAGCGGGCCAGTTCACGGGCGGTGGCCGCCTCGTAATCGGCGGTCATGGTCAGGTACGGCCGGCTCCAGTCGCCGAGGACGCCGAGGCGCTGGAATTCGGTGCTCTGGATATCGACCCATTTTTTGGCGTAGGTCCGGCACTCGCGGCGAAACTCCGCCTTGCTCAGGTCCCGCTTCTTGGAGCCCAGCTGTTTGTCGACCATCAGTTCGATGGGCAGCCCGTGGCAGTCCCAGCCCGGCACGTAGGGGACATTGAAGCCCTGCATGCGGCGGCTTTTGAGGACGATATCCTTGAGGATCTTGTTCAGCGCATGGCCGATATGGGTGTGCCCGTTGGCATAGGGAGGGCCGTCATGCAGGATGAAGCCGGGACGGCCTTTGCCGGCCGCTTCCATTTTCTGGTACAGCCCGATCTGCTCCCAGTGCTCGAGGATTTCCGGTTCGCGCTGGGGCAGGTTGCCGCGCATGGGGAAATCGGTCACAGGCAGATTGAGGGTGTCTTTGTAATCCATAACGGTCCTCCGGCGGGGAAAAATCAAGTCATGTAAATTAGCAAAACGGCGGGATAAGTCAAGGGAAAAGGGGGATTGCGGGCGGATCGGCGGGGCGGGGAGACCGGTCGGCAGGCATGG
>NZ_JBFHGD010000310.1:0-2278 GCF_041583255.1 Trichloromonas sp.
CGCTGCCGGTGTTCTAGCCGCTGCAGCGCCTCACGGATGACGGCGCCGATGCCGCGCTCGTCGATATCGCGCATGGTGTAGATGCAGATCCCGCTGTCGCGCAGGCGCTGACGTTCTTCGCTGTCGATCGCGCGCACGCCGATCATGACTACGTCGTCGGCGGTGAGCTTGGCGCCGGGACGGCCGACGTTGACCAGTTCGGCATAGCCGTCACCGAGCAGCACCGAGAGGGTCATGCCGTGGATGTTTCCCGAGGGGGTCGTTTTGAGGGTGTTGAAATCGCCGTGGGCGTCGATCCAGAGGATCCCGGCCGGCTCTTGGTGGGTGACCCCGCCGATCGAGCCGATCGCCAAGCTGTGGTCGCCGCCGATGAATACCGGGATCTCCCCATCCGCGATCGCCTGAAGGCCGGCCTGGTAGGCGGCTTCACAGACCTTCTGGATGGCCGGGAGGTAGTGCAGCCGGCGCTGGTCGCCGAGGGTGTCGCGCACCGGCACCTCGAGATTGCCGATGTCGTTGACCCGGTAGCCGAGCTGCTGCAGGTGGGTTGCCAGCCCGGCGTAGCGCAGGGCGCCGGGGCCGAGGTCGACACCGCGGAGCGACTGGCCGAGGTCGATGGGGACGCCGATGATCCGGATCGTTTTTTTCATTGTCGACCTCCGCTATGCCCTGAGATTGTTCCAGAGGTTGACGGCGAAATCCTGCACGTTGGTGAGGATGCCGACCGCCTGCATCGAACCTCGATTGGCCAGCTTGTCGACGGAGAACTCGGTCATGTCGACGATATAGAAATAGACCGGGCGCACGCTGCCGTCCGGCATGATCCGGTAGCTGGGGACCATGTTGCCGAAGGCGATGGAATGCAGCTGGGTGGCCAGGGCGATGACCGTGGTGGCCCGGCGGGCGTGAACGCGCATGGCGTCCTGGGCCCGGTAGACATCGGCGACCACTTCGGGCAGCGGGCCGTCGTCGCGGATCGAGCCGGCCAGCACATAAGGAACCCGGCGTTTTTCGCAGGCGCAGATGATGCCGTCGCTCAGGCCGAGTTCCACGATGGCCTGCCTGATCGAGCCGCAGCGGCGCACCTCGTTGAGAATGTCGAGATGGTTGTAGTGGCCCAGGGGCTTGAGGTTTTGCGAATAGATGTCCTGGCCGAGGCCGGTGCGGAAGCGGGCGGCCTCAAGGTCGTGGGTGGCCAGCGCGTTGCCGGCCAGCAGGGCGTGGCAGTAGCCGCTTTCGATCAGTCCCTGCATGGCGGCGCGACTGTCTTTGTCGAAGGCCACCGCCGGTCCGAGCACCCAGGCGATGTAGCCGTGCTCACGGTCGTGGCGCAAGACCTGGTAGAGTTCGTCGTAGGATCGCGAGAAGGGGGTCTCGCGCGTCCCGCGGGTGCGGAAGGCGAACTTGTCGGCTCCGGCGGCTTCTGCTGCAGCGAACCCGTCGACATGCACGTAAATCCCCTCTTCGCCATTCTCGGTGCGGCCGACCACCACCGCTTCTCCCTGTTTGACACGCCGTGCTTCTTTTACCTCGATGGTGTCCCCCTTCAGCACCAGCACCGCGTCCATGCGGCTTTCCGGAGCCAGCACCCAGCGGCCGCCGCCCAGATGGAGATATTCGGGGTGATTGGAGGTGCCGTGGAAGTTGTGCGGAACCACGCCGCCGGCCGGGGCCGGTTCGGTTGCGGCGGGCGGCGCCCCGGCCAGTTCAGGCCGGGAAAAATCGGGCGGGGTGTAGGTCGGGATGGAGAAACTCATGGGGCCCCCTTCCGGTGCAGTAGCCTTGCTCTATGAAAAGGATATCAGAGAGTTGCGCCCGGCAAAAGTGCGTGGCCGTGTTTTGCCGACAGTTCAGAGCATCGCCCGGGCCATGATGGTCATGTACTCCTCGCGGAAGGCGGTTGTGCTCTTTTCCGTTGTGCCTTTGCTTTCGCTGCAGTTGCCGCTCTGGCAGTATTGCCCCCTGGTGACGTAATTGAGGACGATTTTGGGCAGGTCGTAATGGTGAATCGTTTTGTATTGCACGACCTTGCCGTTTTCGATGAAGAAGATCCGGTTGAGGTGGATGTCCTCATCGACCCCGCCCAGGTAATTCAGTGCGCGGTAGGTGTTGGGACCATAGGCGAGCGCCGGCAAGTGGTCGCTGACCAGGATAATCAGGCTTTTCGGGTCGAGCCGGGTCAGTCCCTTGACAAAGGCGGCGATCGCCTGGCTTCGGTAATAGTGCTGATTAACGGCCCGCTCCAGCTGGTCGTCGTAGAAATCACCCTGCAGTCTGA
>NZ_JBFHGD010000311.1:0-2176 GCF_041583255.1 Trichloromonas sp.
CGGCCGAGTACATCGACAATTTCCTCGCCGGCACCGAGCTGGTAGCCAAGCATAAGCCGGACATGATTCCGCAGAGCTGCCTCTCCAAGGAGCTGTTCCGTCCGCAGAACCGCGGCCGCTTCTGCGTCACCGACGCCAAGAGCGAGACCAACCGCTGCCTCTCCTGCGGCACCTGTCGCGACTGCTCCATGTGCCTGGAGGCCTGCCCCGAAGGGGCGATCGTCCGGCTCGAGAAGGAGAACGGCGCCTACGAATACGTTTCTGAAGATCACCTCTGTATCGGTTGTGGTATTTGCGCCGGGATCTGTCCCTGCGGCATCTGGGCGATGGAGCTGGTGGTGTAACCGGTTTCGATTGGATTGACAAATCGGCCATGGTGGCCGTGAGCTGATGAAAAGGCCGTCCGTTAAGGGCGGCCTTTTTTGTGTGCGGACTTTCACACCTTCTTGCGGTGACATCGGAACTCAAGAGGGGCACCTTCCGGGTGTTGTCGGTGTGAATGCGCCATTAACCTTTTTCGGAAATGTCTCTTCGCCGAGGCAAGACGCTACCCTTTTCAAGGATTGAGATGATTTATCGCTTGCGGTGTTTCGGATCACCTTGGAATTACTGGGCTCAGCAGGGCTGCGGCCAGAGTGACGACGGCGCAGAGCGTTCCGCCCCAGCAGATATCGACGGCCGCCATGCGCACCGGCCATTCCCGCAGGGTAGCCCGGTTGGTCAGGTCGTAAACGCCATACACGACCACCCCGTAGAGAAAGCCCCAGCCCAAAGCCGAGGCAACGGCGTTGGCCGGGTTCACGCGCGGCAGGGCGAAGAGGATGATTCCTCCTGGTAGCGCCAGGTAGACGCCGGCGGCGGCCAGTAGTCGCGGTTTGATGGCCGACCCTTCCCGACGAGCCAGGTCACCTAATTCGCGCAGGTAAAAGTTCTGCATGAGACGACCCAGCCAGAGGTAGTCGAGAAGCAGGAACAGAGGCAGGACAGCACCGAAAAGGATGATTCCGTGGAGCATGGTTACCTCCCGTTGGATTCGGGGGCGCGGACAAGGCGTCCCGCCAGCCAGAAGAGCAGCGGGGTCATGAGTCCCCAGCCGAGTGCGAGCAGCGTTAGCCCCTCAGGGCTGGGGTGCCCGACGGTCGCGCCCAGTCTGGCGCCGCTGTAATAGGCCAGGGGCCCGCCGACGGCGCCGAAGAGAACCGCCGCCAGGTATCGGTTCCGCAACCAGGCGAGCGAAACATTGAGAGTGGTCGCGAAATTCATCCAGAGACCGACCATCCAGGGGGGGCTGAAAGGGAAGGGGAGCAGATGCCCGATCGGGACGAAGGTTCCCGTGGCCACCAGGGTGGTATCGAAACAAAAGCCCAGAGCGCCGGCCGACACCAGCAGGATCAGTTCCTTGTCGCGGTTGTCGCTGAGGGCCAGATGGACGCCGACGACCGGCAGGAGCGCCAGCGGGCCGAGCCAGGGAAGACCTCGGGCGGCGCCCAGCACCGCCGCGAACCAGGCCAGTTGGAACAGGATGACGTTTATCAGGTTTCGACGCCAGGTCATGACTCCTCCCGACGGCACGACCGTTGTCCGGGACGTTCATAGAGCAGTTGGTGGACGCCGGTAAACCCTTCGGCAAATCCCCCTTCGCAATAGCAGAGATAGTAGTCCCACATGCGGATGAACCGCTCATCGTAGCCGAGCGCCCGAACGCTGGCGAGGTTGGCATGGAAGGCCCTCCGCCAGGCCTGCAGAGTGCGGGTATAGTGAGGAGTCAGTTCTTCGCGGTCGATCAGGCGCAGGTCAGTGTGCTTGGCCGCGGTTTGCGCCAGGATGCCGAGGGAGGGGCAGCAGCCGCCGGGAAAAATGTAGCGGTTGATGAAGTCGGGGGTCTTGACGTAGCGGGGATAGATCGCATCCGGAACGGTGATCGTCTGGATGAGCCCCCGCCCCCCGGGAGTCAGGTGCCGTTCAAAGACAGTAAAAAAGCTGGGCAGGTGGCGATGGCCGACCGCCTCGATCATTTCGATGGAGACGATCCGGTCGAATTCGCCGTGCAGATCGCGGTAGTCTTTCTGCAGCAGGATGATTCTGTCTTCAAGTCCCGCCTCGCGGATCCGTGGTCCGGCCAGCTCGAACTGTTGTCGTGCAATGGTGGTCGTAGTCACTTTGCAGCCGTAGCGCC
>NZ_JBFHGD010000312.1:0-2132 GCF_041583255.1 Trichloromonas sp.
AGGGGGCCTACAAATGACTAAAGACACGAGAAAATTCGGTATCAGCGACAAACGGGGACGGACCATGACCAGCGATGATCCCTACATCTCCGGGGCGGGAATGAAAGAGCCCGCCCTGTGCATCACCTGCCGGGCGCTCTACCAGAACAAGCGCTGGAGCCTCGACCCGAAAACCTTCGACAAGCTTGAAGCGAGCGGCGAAGGACATTGGGTAACCTGCCCGGCCTGCCAGAAAATCGCCCAAGGCTATGCCGAGGGGATTGTCACCCTGCGCGGCGCCTACCTGTGGGAGCACGAAGAAGAGATATACAACATCCTCAAAAACGAGGAAGCCAAGGCGATGGCCAAGAACCCCCTGGAGCGGATCATCAGCATGTCGCGCGAGGCGGACGAGCTGGTCATCGAAACCACCGAGGAAAAACTGGCCGAACACCTTGGTCGGGCCCTGCACAAGGCCCACCAGGGTGAGCTCAAAGTCTCCTGGAGCGAAGACCATGACGTCTGCCGGGTTACCTGGGAGCGCCTGAACTGATTTCGGCAACCGGGCGAATCCGCCTGAGGCCCCGAGAGGACAGATGACATGGGCGGGTTTCGCCTGCTGGAACATACGGCGGACATGGGGATCGAAGCGACCGGAGCTTCACTTGAGGACGTTTTCATTGAGACGGCCCGCGGTTTGCGCTCGATGATCTTTGCCGATACGCCGATCAAAGCCGCCCGGGAAGTCCCGGTTGAAATTCACGGCTCCGACAACGGCGAACTGCTGGTCGGCTGGCTCAGCGAAATCCTCTACCTGTTCGAGGTGCACGGGCTGGCGCCCGCTGATTTCGTCGTTGATGAAATTAGCAGCGAAACGCTGCGCGCACGGGTACAAGGCGAAACCTTCGACCCGCTCCGCCATCCCGTGGAGCGGGAGGTCAAAGCCATTACCTACCATCAGCTCAGCGTGGCCAGGGACGCGGCCGGCTGGTGGGCCCGGTTGTATGTCGATTTATAAAACCTGAACCCGGCCTCTCGCCCGCTCCTTTCAGTCGCTCGAGTGAGCGTAGCGAACGGGCGAGAGACGCTTTTTTATCTTTTTTTGATCAATATCGGTATCAGTTATCATGACCGTCAAAATCCAGCAAATCGACGACTGCCGCTGGCGCATCCCCCGCGAAGGGGACATGCGCACCGAGGGGCTGGTCTTCGCCGACAAAAGCATGATCGCCGCCCTGCAGAAGGAGCAGGCGCTGGACCAGGTGCGCAACGTCGCCACCCTGCCCGGCATCGTCGGCCCGTCGATGGCCATGCCTGACATCCACTGGGGCTACGGTTTTCCCATCGGCGGCGTGGCCGCCTTCGACGCTGACGAAGGGGTGGTCTCTCCCGGCGGGGTCGGCTACGACATCAACTGCGGGGTGCGCCTGCTGCGCAGCGCCCTGCCCGCCGCCGCAATCAAACCGGTGCTGGCGAAACTGGCCGACACCCTCTTTCGCAACGTGCCGGCCGGGGTCGGCTCGGAGCGGCGCGACCTGAAAATCTCGCTCAATGAAGAGCGCAAGGTGCTCGAACAGGGGGCGGCCTGGGCCGTCGCCAAAGGCTTCGGCAGCGCCGAGGACCTGCATCACATCGAGGCGCGCGGAACCCTGCCCGGCGCCGACCCCGAGGGGGTATCCGACCGGGCGCTGGAGCGCGGCCGGTCCCAGCTCGGCACCTTGGGCTCCGGCAACCATTTTCTCGAAGTGCAGGAGGTCGAGCAGATTTACGACCCGGCTGTGGCCGAGGTCCTCGGCCTGTTCGCCGGCCAGACGACGGTGAGCATCCATACCGGCAGTCGCGGTCTCGGCTACCAGGTCTGCGACGACTCTCTGAAAATGATGCTGCAGGCCAGCCGCAAGTACGGCATCGTCCTTCCCGACCGCCAGCTCTGCTGCGCCCCGCTGACCAGCCCGGAAGGTCGCCAATACCTGGCCGCCATGGCCTGCGCCGCCAACTTCGCCTTCGCCAACCGGCAGATCATCACCGCCTGGGTGCGCGAATCCTTCGAGCAGGTGCTCGGCCTAAGCCCCGCTGATCTGCGCCTGTCGGTCATCTACGACGTCTGCCACAACATCGCCAAGATGGAAACCCACCAGTTCGAAGGCAAACAG
>NZ_JBFHGD010000313.1:0-2100 GCF_041583255.1 Trichloromonas sp.
ATCCGGGCCAACTTCCTGCTGGACATGGAGGCGGACAGGTTCGACGGGTTTCCCGGCGACGCCTACCTGCTGGGATTTCTCAAGCTGTACGCTGAAACTCTCGGATTGGATGCAGCCTCAGTGATCGACCAGTTCCGCGCGCAGACCGGTATCCCTGCCGGCGGCCGGGAGCGCAGGTCGACTGTTTACGATCCCCCGGCAGCAGCCTCAGGCCGCAGCGTCTTCAGCACGATTCTGCTGGTCGTGCTATTGGGCGGGCTGACACTTGCGTCCGTCTACTTTCTGCTTCATTACTGGCCTTTTGCCAAAGAGCCGAGCCTGGAGCCTCCCCAGCTTTCAGCGGTGTCGACTGAGTTCTCGCTGCCCGCCGGAAATGCCGCCCCGCTGGTTGTGCTGGAGGAAGACGCTGAGCAAGCGATGCCGGAAACGCCCGAAGCAGTTCCTGGCCCCGAGACTCCCGTTAACCCTCAAGGGAGCGATTACGCGATTCCTCCCGGTGGCGGCTTGCTGCGTGTTGAAGCCCTCGGGGCGGTTAATGTCGAAGCTTTGATCGATGACCTTCCGCTCAAGCAATATGCCCTGGCCAGAAACACGGTTCTGAGTTGGCGTGTCTTGAAATCCCTGCAGCTGCAGGTCGATGCGCCGGAGTCTCTCAAGGTGTGGCTTGAAAATGAACCCCTTGATCTGCAGGGGCGCTCGCAATTGTCGCTGCGGGCCGCACCGCCGGCAGTGGTCGAAGAGGGGCGCTGATCGATGACGACGAGAATCGCCTGCCCGAAATGCCAGTCCCGATATCGGTTTGACTCGTCCAGGGCCAGCAAACCGCTCATCCGGATCAAGTGTCCCGGCTGCGGCCATGCTTTTCAGGTCGACCTGGCCGCTCTTAAAGAACCGTCCCTTGCCGCCTGTGCCGATGAGGCTGCGCCCGGCAAGGCCCCCGGGAGCAAAAAAATCCTGATTGTCGACGACTCGAATTTTTTTCTTGAACTGATTCTCGACATGCTGAAATCCCTCGAGGTTGAATTCCTTACTGCGTCCGATGGCGAGGAGGCCCTGCAGATTATCCGTGAGCAGAAACCTGCCCTGGTCCTGCTGGATCTCAACCTGCCGCGCAAGAATGGCTATGAACTGATCCGCGAAGTGCGCGAAGACCTGGAGTTGCGCCAGGTACGGCTGTTGGCCATGAGCGGCGTCTTTCGAAAAAACGATGATATCAACGAGGTCTACCGTGGTGGTGCGGACGACTTTATCAGCAAGTCATTCAAGCCCGAGCAACTGCTTGAACGGGTCAACAAGCTGCTCGAGGGGTGAGCGTGCCGATGGATGCATCAGCCCCCGCGGAAGGGCTCAGGCAGCGCCTGGGAACCGGGTCCTTTGATCTGGCCGTGGTTCTCGGCTCGGGGCTGGGCGCCCTTGCCGACCAGGTCGAGGGATCGGTAAGCATCGATTACCGGGATATTCCCGGATTTCCCCAGGCCCAGATCGAGGGCCATGCCGGAAAGCTGGTCGCCGGTCGCTTTGAGGGGTGGAATGTGCTCTTTTTTCAGGGGCGCTACCACCTCTACCAGGGGTTTTCCGCCAGCCAGGTCGCGCTGCCGGTCAGGGTCGCCAAAGATCTCGGTTGCCAAAGGCTGCTGCTGACCAACGCCGTGGGAGGGATCAACAGCGCCTTTAATCCCGGCGACTTCATGCTGATCGATGACCATCTCAACCTGATGGGCGACAATCCTCTGCGCGGCGAGACGCGGCACCCTTTCGTCGACCTGTCCCGGCTGTACCTGCAGACACTCTTTGACCCGCTGCAGAGCTTTGCCCGCCAGCAAAAAATCGCCCTGCATCGCGGCGTGCTCGCCGCCCTGATGGGGCCTTCCTACGAAACCCCCGCCGAAATCCGCATGCTGCAGCGGCTTGGCGCGGATGCCGTGTCGATGTCGACGGTTCCCGAGGCGATCATGGGTAAGTACCTGGGGATGGACGTCGTCGGCTTGTCCCTGGTTTCCAACATCGCCGCCGGTCTGGCGCCGGCTCCGCTCGATCATCAGGATGTGCTGCTAACCGGCTCCCGTGCCATCGGTGATTTCATCAAGCTGGCCAGGCAGC
>NZ_JBFHGD010000314.1:0-2090 GCF_041583255.1 Trichloromonas sp.
GGCAGAGCCGCTATGGCAGCGAACCGTTGCGGGTGCCGGCACTGCGCCAGGACGGCGCCCGGTTTTCAAGCGAGTTTTCCATCGTGCTGGTGAAGGATGGGGAAGGTCGAGCGCTGGGGGTCGCCGCCATCCTGCGCGACGTTTCGGCCCAATGGCAGCGGGAGCAGGAGCTCAAGGCAAGGCTGGCGGCAATGACCGGGTAGCCGGGAGAATCATACTGCCGTGTCGCCATCCACCTGGGTCAGGAGTCCATCTTTCGAACGGCCACCTCATTTATGACCCTGCGGATGACGCTCAACGGCGATGGCTTGGGGAGTATTCTGAGCTTAGCCGATTTGATGAATTTGCGGTCTTCAGCCTTTTGGCTGCCGCTGAAGAAGACAAATCGCCCCTTCAAGTCGGGATCGACTTCTACCGCCTGCTTATACAGCTCGACCCCGTTCAGTTTCGGCATTTCGATATCAGAGACGACCACATCGAAGAACCCCTCCCGTATGCGTGCGAGCCCCTCCTCGCCATCTTCGGCGAGAACCACCTCTGCCTCGGCCATGACCAGGCTTTTGATCAGGTTGGCAATCGCCGGATCATCCTCCACCACCAGGATGCGCCGTTTCCACACCGGCTGCAGCCATCCAATCTTTGCCAAAATACCCTCGCCCCAGGGGAATGACGAAATAAACGTCTCGATATCCTTCCGGTGCTTTTCGATTTCGGCCACCGCCTTCTGGAAGGTCCTGTCATGCCCCTTGAGAGTATCGACGACATAGAGAAATATCTCGTTCCACTCGGAGAACTCGGCGCGGGCAATGACCTCAACCATGGCCTCTTTGGTCAGTTCATCTTTTTTCAGCAAGGCATGAGCGCGAACGAAGGGATCCTCGATAGTCTGCCTGAGGGACTCGTCGAAAGAAAAACAGGCTTCCGGCATGGGCTGCCGGGCCATAAGGCCTGCGCCCTCCAGGAGCAGCGCCTGGTGCTCCGCCTCCTCCGCCGACAGATTCGACAGGAAAGCGGAAAAATCCTGATCCTCGGCAAAAGCCGCCGAGGCCTGTGCGTAAAATTGCGACGCCTTGGCTTCAACTTCTGCCAGCCAGCTGATAATTTCCCTCATGTTCGCCTTCCCTCCCATTGACGACACAGCAAATGAGAAAAGATTAACACATGCTGCCCTTTCCGCAAATCACTTGTCGCGAAAATGCGCTGAAAGGGATGGGACTAAACCATTCGCTGCAGCGGCATCCATCAAAAAGAAAGCGGCTGGCGGTCTTTGACCGCCAGCCGCTGCCGTTTGGTTCAGAAAGTTTCCTTGTTACAGCTGGCCATCCGGCTGCGGACAGTCGCCCTTGCGGGAAGAGTGACCGTCGTTGTGGTGCCTGCCCTTGCCGCCGCGCTGCTCCTGCATCAGCGGGCGCACCTTTTCAGCCCGCTCGCGCTGCTCGGGAGTCAGCTGGGCCTGAATCAGGTTCTGGGTACGGGCCCGTGACACCATCAGCTCGGTACCGACTTCGGCCTTCTTCGAGGCCAGGGCGCGCACCGCCGCCTCATCGAAGCTGTCGGCCTGCACCAGCTGGCGCATCTGCTCGCGGTCTGCCTCCATCTGCTGGCGCAGCGGCTCGGTCTTGGCCCGCTCTGCTGCAAGGATGGTCTGAATCTGGGCCTGCTGGGCCTCGCTCAGGTCGAGAACCTTGGCCATTTTGGCCAGATGCCGACCGCCCCCGCTGCCATCGCCCGCGCCGCCGCGCATTTCGCCCATCATGCGTCCGGCCAGAGGGTCGGCGTGAACCGCGTAAATGGAACCGGCCAGCGCGAAAACGGTCATCAGCGACATGGTTGCAATCTGCTTTTTCATGATGATCTCCTTTGAGCAAGTAGGTTTGTGCCCTGCGGGCACGGGATGAATTAACCGGCGGCGGGGGGCGAGGTGAACTGCACCATCACCCAGCCGTTGATGCCGCCTGGCGTTTCGACGTAATACCAGCCCTCCGAATTGCCGCGGATGTGCAGCCGTTCGCCACGGACCACCTGGCCGCTGATGCCGAAGGACATTCCCGGTCCCGAGCGGATATTGAGCAGGCTCGGCTGCACGATGA
>NZ_JBFHGD010000315.1:0-1966 GCF_041583255.1 Trichloromonas sp.
AACCCGGTGCCCGACAACCCCGCCCCCTCACTTCGCCGACCGCTGCTGCAGCCGGCCCTTTCCTTCACCTGGGACGTCCTCCTCTTCCATCGCCCGACCAGCGGCCGCGAGGCCTTCGGCATCACCCTGATCCTGGCGGCGATTTTCCTCGGATCAAGACGGCAGTAGGCCGGTCGCCGGAAACCGGGCAGGCTATCCCTGCCCGCCCGTCTCTTCGTTGCACTCCTTGACCACATCCTTCAGCCAGGCGATCTCCTCGGGAACGAACTCCTTGGAGAAGTCGGTGCCGACATTCACCGCCCAGTGCAGGTTCGGGGGGGTCATTTCGGCGATGGCGTAGCCGGGAAAGACCACGTAGCTGACCGACTCCCTGGCCCAGGCGGTCAGGCGCTCTTTGCTGTCGAAGAGCATCATGTAGTGCTTGCCGTCGGATTCGAGCAGGATCGGTGAGATGGCGTCATTTTCCGAGACCTCGGTCTTGCCGGCCTTGGCTTCCTCGTCCATGGTGGGAACATAGAAGAGGGTATTGAGCACCAGGTCGTAATACTGGGCGTGTTCGTTTTCATCCTGGATGAACTTTTTCAGGGCCTGGTCGAGGAGGGACATGTGCGGGTCCTTTCACGGGGAATGTATTTGGGGGATCGACCGGCGCCGGAGGGCTTTACCGGCAGGTCGGCGATCTGCTGGAACGAGGTGCGGATGGTGCCGATCGATGTCAGCAGCATTCTCGCTCGATCTGGTCGAGCAGGGTGAGCGCTTCTGCGTCCTCGTATTCCTCAAAAATTTCATACAGGTTGTTGATATAGGTGTGGATCAGGAAAAGTTCGTCGATACAGCGGCCGTTATTCTCCTGCGGCTTGCCGACCTGGGCCAGCTTCTCTTTGAATTTTTCCCAGAAGGCGTTGGTTCGGTCCGGGTCGTCGATGTGTCGGCGCAGCATCGTCATCAGCTGTTTCGAGTTTCCTTCACAGTCGATATTATGGTAGCTGACGTAGCGGTCTTTTTTGCACGGCATAGGTAAGGCTCCTGTTTTTGCTCAGTCGGGGGCAAAGCAGAGGGCGTAGTCGCTGCAGACTCCGCAGTTGGGCGATTTGCACAGGCTGCCGCCGGTCTGGTCGCAAACCTGCTTGAACAGGAAGCGTTTCCAGCGCATCCCCTGGTGGTTGGCGGCCACCAGAGAAGGGAGGTGGCGGCGGATGCCGGCGGTCAGTTCGGGGCGCTCGAACAGTCCCATGGCGACCCAGAGATGGCCGGGATGGGCGGCGCGGGCGGCGAGGATGCGGGCCAGCCAGAGGGCGGTCTGAATCTCCTTGCCGCTGCCGTCCTTGGGAACGTGCGAGAAAAGTATCGCCAGGACATCGACGTTGGCCTCGGGGGGCGCTTGCAACGCGGATTCCTGGCGGGGGGCGAGCAGCCCGGGGTCGACTCCCGGAAAATGGCTTTTCAGCAGGGAGGCGAGTTCCTGCCGGGTCAGGCCGAGCGCCTCGGAGGTCTCGTAGGGTTCGGCGGCGGCCACGGCGAGCAGGCAGGCGAAGAGCTGGCGGTCTTCGCTGGAGATTCCGGCGGGGGCGGGGGTGTCCATCAGCGCACGGTAGATCGGGTTGTCGGCAGTGACGCGAGGGGCGTGATCCTCTTCGCTGGTCGGACTCAGGCTGTGCACGGCGCTGCCGCTGCGGGCGCTCTGTACCGCCGCATGCAATGCTTCCACGGCGAGGGTGGCGCAATAGCTGCGTTCTTCCGGGAGGCCTTTGAGGGCGGTGTCCACCATGGCGTCATCGATGGCCAGGGCCGCATCGAGAGGACGGCCTTCGGCCAGTTCTGCGGCGGCGGCGCAGGCGGCGATGGTGAAGCCGCAGCCGAAGACCTGGAAGCGGATTTCTTTCACCCGGTCGTCTTGTTGGCGCAATGTGAAGCGCACCGCCAGACGTGTGCCGGCTTCGCCGGCGTTCAGGCCGACTTCTCCGGT